>JAHDQF010000013.1 GCA_018433945.1 Proteiniphilum sp.
GGCAACGGACCGGTGCTGGTGGAGGCAATCACCTACCGCTGGCTGGGACACTCCACTTCCGACCCGGGCAAGTACCGTACCAAGGAGGAGGTGGATGAGTGGAAGAAACGCGATCCTATCGGTCGTTTCAGGGCGTATCTTCTCGGCAACAAGCTGGTCACCGATGAGGAGATCAAGGCTATAGAGACTGCTTCGGAAGAAGCTGTGGAAGAGTCGGTGAAGTTTGCACTGAGCAGTCCCGAGCCTACCCTGGAGTCCGCTTTTGAAGATATTTACGCAGATTAAGAACAACAGCACACGATAATCAATGGAAAAAGAAACGAAAATCATGTCCGTACGCGACGCCATCATCATGGCCATGTCGGAAGAGATGCGGCGCGACGAAAACGTATTCCTCATGGGTGAGGATGTGGGGATTTTTGGAGGGGACTTCGGAACCTCGGTAGGGATGCTCGAAGAGTTTGGCAAGGAGCGGGTAAGGGATACGCCCATATCGGAAAATGCCATCTCCGGAGCCGCCATCGGCGCCGCCATGACCGGAATGCGGCCCATTGTGGATGTCACGTTTATGGACTTTATCGTATACATGATGGACAACATCGTGAACCAGGCTGCCAAAACCCGCTATATGTACGGCGGCAAGGGACAGATACCGGTGGTTTTCCGCGCAGCGGCGGGTGGAGGCGTGGGCTCGGCAGCCCAGCATTCTCAGTCGCTCGAAGCGTGGTTTACCCATATCCCCGGCCTCAAGGTGATTGCTCCGGGCACACCGGCCGACGTGAAGGGTCTTCTGAAGGCTGCCATCAGGGATAATAACCCGGTGATCTTCCTGGAATACAAGTCACAATATAATATGAAGGGGGAGGTACCGCTCGACCCTGATTTTGTGCTGCCCATCGGTAAAGCCGATATCAAAAAAGAGGGAAAAGATGTGACCGTGGTCACTTACGGGCGTATGCTGGAGCGGGTGATGAAAGCTGCCGAAGAGGTGAAGGACGCCGAAGGCGTGGAGGTGGAGGTGGTGGACCTGCGCACCCTCGCGCCGCTCGATAAGGATACCGTGATTGAGTCGGTGATGAAGACCGGCAAGGTACTGCTGGTGAACGACGCCCACAAAACGGGCGGATTCATTGGCGAGGTGGCGGCAACCATTGCCGAGAGTGATGCTTTCGACTACCTGGATGGGCGGATCCTGCGTCTGGCCGGTGAAGATGTACCTGTTCCCTATAGTCAGACCTTGGAGTCGGCAATGATCCCGAGTGTGGATCGCATCAAAAAGTATATCCTCAAATTGGTCAATAATCGATAAGAAAGGAGTAAAATGGAAAACAGGAAAGTGAGGGCAACACCGGCAGCAAGGACGCTGGCCAGACGACTGGGCGTGGATCTGTTTAACGTAACCGGCACCGGTTACAAGGGACGCATTCACAAGGATGACATTGCCGGCTTCAACTACGAAGAGAAGATCCATATTTCTCCGCTTGCACAACGTATTGCCGATGAGCACAACATTGACCTGAAGGGTGTGGTGGGCAGCGGATACAGGAACAAAATCATGAAGGACGATGTGCTTCAGCTGATCTCAGACCCGGTACTGAAAGCCCGTTTCACACTGAACGATTTCGGAGATCATACCGCACCTGCTTCCGCGGCAGGAAGCAAACCCGCGGCAAATCAGGCCAAACACGCACCCGAAAGCTTAGAGAAGGGACAACCTTCGTCACAGCCCGCGCCGGCGGGTGAAACCGAAACGGTGCCGATGACCCAGATGCGCAAGATCATTGCCAAACGGATGACCGAAAGCTTCTTTGGTGCACCCACCTTCGTACAGACCTGGGAGGTGGATATGACGGAGCTGCTGGCACTGCGCAAGCGTTTGATGGAGCCGATCAGAGAGAAAACCGGCAGGAAGCTGACGGTCACCGACCTGATCTCGATGGCGGTGGTAAAGACGCTGATGAAACACAAATATATCAACGCCAGCATCAACAGGGAGGCGACAGAGATTACCTTTCACAACTATGTGAACCTGGGCATGGCGGTGGGACTCGATGAGGGGTTGCTCGTACCGGTCGTGAAGGGCGCCGATAAAATGTCGCTCAGCGAATTGGTGGTGGCCCTGAAAGATCTTACCGAACGCACCTTTTCCAAAAAGCTGCTGCCCGATGAACAAACGGGCAGTACCTTTTCCATCAGCAACATGGGAATGTACGACGTGGATGAGTTCACCGCGATCATCAATCAGCCCAATGCGGCTATTTTAAGTGTGGCATCTACGCAGGAGAGAGTGGTGCCCCTGAATGGTGAGCTCGTTGTCCGACCCCTCATGAAGATGAGCCTGACCTGTGACCACAGGGTGATTGACGGGCTCACGGGCGCCCGGTTTATGGCCGACCTGAAGGCTGCGTTGGAAGATCCGCTGACGCTTTTGATTTAAGCTGAGTGTTATAAAAACTGAATTGAAAAACTGAAAACTATAAAGATATGGCGTTTGAAATCATCATGCCCAAAGCTGGCATCGACATGACCGAGGGGCAAATTGTGAAGTGGCTGAAGAAAGAGGGTGACACCGTGACCGAAGGGGAGATCATCCTCGAGATCATGACCGATAAGACCAGTATGGAGATCGAGGCGGAAGCGTCGGGAGTCCTGCTGAAGATTGTACACCAGGAGGGGGAGACCGTGCCGGTGACCGAAGTGATAGGGTATATCGGAAACGAAAACGAAGCGGTAGATACCCTCATGCCGGAGGTAATTGAAGATACCGGTGCCACAGAACCAGAAGAACATAAACGGATGATCCGCCTGGAGGATAACTACCAGGTGGTGGTCATCGGCGGCGGGCCTGCCGGTTATGTGGCAGCCATCAGGGCGGCACAGCTGGGTGCCAGGGTAGCTATTGTGGAAAAAGGCACCTTCGGCGGTACCTGCCTCAATGTGGGCTGCATCCCGTCGAAGACCTACCTGAAGAATGTGGAGATCATTGAACATATCCGCAACGCTGCGTCGCGGGGAATCATCATCGACAGCTCCCAGATAAAAATCGATATGGAGAAGGTGGTGCAATTCAAAAACGGGGTGGTGAAAAAACTGACCAGCGGCGTGGAGGCACTGCTCAAAAGCAACGGCGTGGACATCTACAAAGGAGTCGGCAGGCTCAATCAAAACAAGGATGTGGTGATCAACGACTCCCAGATCATCAAAGCGGACAAGATCATCCTTGCCGGCGGGTCGAAAGTATTTATGCCGAATATCCCGGGTATTGATAACAAGAAGGTGCTCACCAGTGATGATCTGCTGGATATCAAAGATGTACCGGAAACCCTGGTTATCCTGGGCGGCGGGGTAATCGGTGCCGAAATGGGCCTCTCATTTGCCGGTCTTGGCTCCAGGGTGATCATCGTGGAGATGATGGATCAGATCGTGCCGATGTTCGACAATGATGTCACGACAGAGCTGTCACGCATCGTCAAAAAGAAAGGAATCGAGATTATTACCGGCGCCCGCATCACCGAAGTTGTGGACAAGGGCGATAAGCTGGAAGTCAGGATCGACGGAAAAGAGCCGGTCATCGCCGACAAGGCGCTCCTTGCCATTGGGCGCGTGCCCGATCTGGCTGCCGTGGGCGAGGTGAAGCTCGAGACGGAAAGGGGTAAGATCAAGGTGGACAACTACATGGAGACCAGCGTGAAAGGTATTTACGCTCCCGGCGATGTGAACGGCATCAAGATGCTTGCCCACGTGGCCTTCCGCATGGGAGAAGTGGCTGCCGAAAATGCGGTGAAAGGCAATCATCGTTCCATCAAACTGCTCTCGGCGCCATCCGTGGTATATACGCTGCCGGAAGTGGCGATGGTGGGGCTGACGGAAACGCAGGCCCGTGAGAAGTACGGCGACGATATCCGCATCGGGCGGTTCAATTTTTCGGCCAACGGACGTGCATTGGCATCGGGTGAGGCTGAAGGATTCGTGAAAGTGATAGCCGACAACCGCTATGGCGAAGTACTCGGTGTACATATCATCGGCCCTTCTGCTGCTGAGCTCATTACCCAGGCATCGCTGATTATGGAGATGGAGATCACGGTAGATGAGGTGGTGAAAACGATCTACGGACACCCTACCTACTCGGAAGCTATCTTTGAAGCATTTGCCGATGTGCTGGGTGAGGCGGTGCACATTCCGAAGAGAAAAAAATAACCGTTTCGAAAGAAGAAAATCTTTTTTTACATACATTCATCGGAAAGAAGGTCAGTCTGCACTTTATTTAATTGTGCGATTGATCTTCTTTTTTTTATCTTTGTTGGTTTCGGGGAGTGTAGATAATATAATATGCCAAAAACAAAAAAGAATATGATTCTTAATGAAAATTATTATAACACTTTGATAAACAAATATTCAATCCAACAGGATGATGATGAAACCGTCAATTTATCTTATTCTATGATTGTGAATAATTATAGAAGTAGAAATGTTTATTTTAATTTTCCGAAAGGGTTCGATTTGCAAAAAATTACTAATCTGTTATACGAATACTTATCACGGCAAATTTTCACAAACCACCTTGTCATAACTGATTATTCTATTGGGGACAAGCTTAAAAAGAAAGGAGAAAGAGGAAGAAATATCTATGTAATAACAAAAATTGACAGACAAACTTATACATTGAAAAAAGAGAATGATGAAAATAATACTACTCTTCCGAATTGTTCGATTGACCAACTCAAACGAAATTATGTACAAATAAAGAAGAATTCAAACAATAGTACTCTTTCAAAGTTTAATGATTTTTTTAACATAAATAAATATGGATTTTTGCCAACTCATTTCTCAAAGAAACTTGTACTTATTGCGGGACAAACAACATGGAGTAATCTTAAAAACAGAAATTGCATTCCTTCAATATATTTACCAAACACAAGAGAAGGCGAGCAAACGGAACGAAAATCTATTGAAGCATTAGAAGATTGTATCGCATACATAACACCAAAATACGAAGTTTGTTATGATGAAATCTTAAGGAAAGATATTGCTGTGGATACTATCATTGTTTGCAACTACGATTTAAGTTCTATTCCTCAAATCTTACAAGATAAATCACAATATAATTTCAAATTGATTGTACTTTCAAACGAAAATGAAGTAGAACGGCGAAATAATCTTACTTTGTGGAATTGGAGACAAGAAGAAATTGAATTGATACAAAACAAGTCGAGTAAAAGAATTAATATTGATTGCATTATAGATGATGAGTTGACAGCTCAAATCTTGCATTTTGAAGAATGTATGCAATATGTTTCTTCGCTTGACATTCAAATTAAACTGAAAAGTTATGGTTATTTTCTGCGATTAGCCCTAAATGCTCTGCAAGAAGAACAATTTGATTATTTGCTGATGCGATTGAAAAGCAACAAAGAATTGGAACAAAACGAAGGCGGTTATGAAGATTTTGGAGATAAAAATCCAAAAGAGGCATTGAAAAATCTGATTTTGTACTTGAAAGGCCATAACCCCAAATACAATAAACTTTCAGAGATAATCAACAAAATTACTCAAAGTACCCTTATCGTTGCCGATAGAGAAGATAATGTTTTTCTAAAATCAATACGAAATAGTAGATGTAAAGTGGTTACGAATGCCGAATTGAAAAAACTTTTGAAAAACGGAGAGATTTGCTCTAAAACAATTATCTTTTATTCTTTTAACGGTGCTAAAGATTTTGGTTTTATTTACCACCTCCCAAACAATATTCAGTTAGTTTTATATCAAGAGGAAAAAGAACTATATTACAAACAACTTCAAAATTATACAAAACAACTTGAAACAGAACTTATAAGTGATGATCGTTATAAAATTTGCGGTGTAAAATACGAGTCAAAGGTTAAACAAGTAGTCAAAGTCAGTCCAACATTGGAACAAATCATTGAACGACTTGAACAACGCTCAAATACCGCCTACGATGGATATAAAGACGAAAGTGATAGTTTGTTAGATGATTTAGAAGAAGAAATTACTTATCGCATTATTTTATCAAACAATGATATCGTAGAATTAGAAAGTAACGAAACCGTTTTTGATGAAAAAGGCAACCTAATTAAATCATACCGATTAAAAATCGGCACCAAAATTCGTCTCTACCCCAAAGAACAGTTAGCAGAAAATCTTTTTCAAATTGCTGTCGAAGTAGAACCTGAAAAGTTTGGAAAGATTGATGAACACGCTGCTGTTTGGCAAAATTCCTTGAAAGATTTGGAACAATACACAAACAACCGCGAACAATTATACAATAAGTTAAAAGAAAATGGGTTAAGAGTTTTACCTGCAACAATAGATGCTTATTTTCGTGGGCAACGAAAATTTCCAATGTTTAATTCTGATTTGAAAGCAATATTAAAAGTTGCAGGAAAAGAGTTATTGTATGAACAAATCAAAAAGTCTAAAAGGTTGTATAACAGTACAATGATTGCACTTGGCAGGGGAGTTAAACAAGAATTACAACAGTTTTTTAAAGACAAATCAGTTGGAGATATTCTGCAAAAAAAGAATTTTACGAAAGAAACTTTGCAGAAATATATTGATGAATTTATGCCATTATTAACGATAACAAAAATTGAAGAGATTAGCGATGAGTAATAGAGATAAAGTGATTTCAAGAGTTCAAAAAGAACTCATAGGTCCCGCTTCGGATTTGTTTGAGTGTTCCGATAAAGTATATTTTTCTGACGAAGTAATTGCGGATAAACCGTTATTACGCTATTTTTCAGCTATTTTATATCCCAAACAGAACGCTATTGGCGATTTTGTGGAAGAAGATGATGAAAACGAAGAAACTCCTGTTGAAATTGTGGAGGAAGTCGTTGATGAAATAGTAGAAAATGTCGACACCGGTGCCACCACAACCGAAAGTAAAGAAGACGACAAAGAAACTGCATATTCGGCCAGTACATTTTTCCCTTCTCAATACGGTATTTCGTTTGCTATTTCAAAAAATTGCCCCGAATTGAAAGTCAATTTCTCATTCGGTATCTACAAAAAAGCGAAGGCAAAAGAAATCGCTATTGAATACAATGGCGATAGCATTGATTTGCTTGAACAATTTGGGTTACAGCAATTTGTTGTTTTTGATAGTGAAAATAAATTACTTAAACAGACGAAAGAACTAACAAAAGAGGAAAAACAACTGCGTAATGGTTGTATAAATTCTCTCAGAGAAGACCACAAAGAGAGTGGATTATACAAAACACTTATAAAATTGTTTTTTAAGGATAAATACAAACGTTATGATAATAGGATAGAAACGATAGTTACTATTGAGGAGATAAAGAAATCAGTAAATCAACATTATAAAATTTTGATATCTGAAATTCCAAATGCAAATAGCGACCAATGGTGGAAAAGCAAAAATGAATCATTGAAGGATAATTTATACTTGCATATCAAGCTGTATGAACAACCCAACGATAAGTATGTAGTTAAATTATTTATTGAAAACACCTTGTTGTTACCACGAACAAAATTTTCTATTGCCAATGAAACATTAAATCAAGCGTGTCTGTTTCAAACCGAAATAAAGGTAGAAACGCCTTATTTGCAACCTTTCAACAATTACGAAAACAATCTTTACAATTCGCTCGAAGACAGAATTCTGGATTTTCTATATCGAGAAAAATTATCTTATGGCATAGGGCACAATACGGCTTGTATTTGGGAAAATTGCGAATACGATACAACAACACCGATTTGGGTAAGTTCCACTTTTTTCCCACAATTCAATGTAAAAAGTCAAAGCACAGAAATTGAGGGTTTTGATAAAAAACAGTTGGAAATAAAAGAATTATCTTCCTTTAATAGTAATAAAAATACAATCATTTCAAATCTAAAAAAATTAGCTGATACTTATTTAAAATGGATTGAAAACGAGGAAACGGAAGCGAGCAAATTGAACAAAAATGATAAAAAATTAGCATTATTAAATATTGAAAAATGCAGGACAATACAAAAACGAATGCAGGAAGGTATTAAATTGTTGCAAAACAACGATAATGCATTTCGTGCATTTCAATTAGCAAATAGTGCAATTTATTTGCAAATGTTTCAAAATGAAAAAAATTTCACGGAAAAGAATGATGGTTTTGAAGCATTTGAAAGAACGGACAATCCACAACTCGATTATCAAGATTACAAAACAGCAAATTATCCCAATCCTAAAAAAATACCAAGTTGGCGACCGTTCCAATTAGCATTTATTTTGCAATGTTTGCCGTCATTTATTGATCAAAATTCTAACGATAGAGATTTGGTTGATTTGCTTTATT
Source organism: Proteiniphilum sp. (assembly GCA_018433945.1). Lineage (GTDB taxonomy): Bacteria > Bacteroidota > Bacteroidia > Bacteroidales > Dysgonomonadaceae > Proteiniphilum. The sequence continues at coordinate 8,313 of JAHDQF010000013.1, forward strand.
TCCCGACAGGCGGTGGCAAAACTGAAGCATATTTGGCACTTTCTGCATTTCTAATTTTTTGGCGAAGATTACAATATCCAGAAAGTTACGGTGGAGTGAATATTATTATCCGTTATACGTTACGTTTACTTTCTGCACAACAATTTGAACGTGCTACAAAATTGATTTTGGCTTGCGAATTTATCCGTAAAAATAATCAAACTGATTTAGGGAGCGAAAGAATTACAATTGGTTTTTGGGTGGGTGGCTCAACTATTCCGAATACGATTAAAGAGGCAAAAGAAAAACTTTCTAATATTCAAGAACGACTAAACAGCAATAAATATTCCAACAATTATCCTACAAATCCATTTCAACTGTCTAATTGCCAATGGTGCAACACAAAAATTATTGGGAAAACGCAAGAAAATATTAATCCGAGTATCGGACATCGTATTAGCAGACATAATGAGCTAAAGAGCCACTGTTTAAATCCAAACTGTGCATATTCGGAAAAAAATGATGGCTTGCCGATAGTATTGGTTGATGAAGATATTTACAGAAATCCGCCTACGATTCTTTTTGCAACAGTAGATAAATTTGCGCAATTAGCATGGAAAGGCGAAGCAACGACTTTGTTTAATTCATTAAGCAAATATGGCAACAACAATCGCAAACCAGAACTTATCATTCAAGACGAATTACACTTATTGAGTGGTCCATTAGGTAGTTTGGTTGGTCTTTTTGAAAATGTAATTTTGTCTCTGTGCACAACCGACACACAAAAACCAAAAATTATTGTTTCTACCGCTACCGTTAAAAATGTGGAAGAACAAGTCAAAGGCTTGTACAGTCGCGTAGTACAGATATTTCCGCAAAATGCAACAAATGCAGATAGTACATTTTTTTCAAAAACTTTGTTCGAAAGCAGAAGGCGCTATGTTGGAATTTTGCCAACAGGCAAAACACAAACAATGACAAATCTTCGATTGAATGCTGCTTTGCTCTTTGCTCGATTAGAATTGTGGAAAAACAGCGTGGACAAAACGGAGGCAGACCAATTTTGGACAATTCTTTCCTATTTCAAAAGTTTAAAACATATTGGCCGATTTTCCAACAAAATTACGGCCGAGTTATTGCCCGAAATCAAGCAGTTGCAAGTACGGTATTTGATGAATGCGTTTCCATACTATAACAATTATAACAAATTACCCTACAGGTATTTAGAACTTACAAGTCGTATACCCAACGAAAAAATAAAAAAGAATTTGGATAAATTAGATCTTCCCTTTGACGGGAATTTAGATAAATATCAATCTTTTGACATAGTTTTAGCGACTAATATGATAAGCGTAGGACTTGATGTTGGTCGTTTAGGTATTATGCTTATGAATGGTATGCCGCCAAATACAGCAGAGTATATTCAAGCAAGTAGTCGTGTTGCTCGTAAAAATGAGGGCGTTGTGTTTACACTTTTTGACCCAAATAATACAAGAGATTTATCTTACTTTGAAGACTTTGTGTCATTCCATAAAACATTCTATAAACAGGTTGAACCAATCAGTGTAACACCTTTTGCGGAAAATGTTTTGGATAAATTACTTTTTACCTCTATGGTAACCTATTTTAGACATAAATTAGGATTCGCAGACAATAAAATGCCTTGTTCTTTAATTGAAAACAACAATAAACAACAACTTGAAAGTGAATTTTATACTATATTCAATACACATATTTTTGCTGATGAGGAAGATAAACAACTGATTATTACAAAAATTGAAAATTTAATTCAACAGTGGGTGTCTAAAATACACGCAAGCCCTCCAACAAGTCATGATGGTGGTTTGTATTTCTATGGGGGCAAACAAGAAACTGAAAGAAAGAAGAATTTGCTCAAACCTATCCAAGAAAAATCTAAAACAGATGATCTGTTAATTGGAATGCAATCTATGCGAAGCGTTGAGCCAAATGTAAGTATCAAAATTAAAAGGTTTTAATTATGGCAGAAAAAATAAATCACGGAAGAAGTAAACTTGTTTCAAGTTATGGCGGAGTTGGATCTGTTATTGATACGCCTGATGCTTCCATAATTATTGAAACATTTGATAATTGGGGCTATCCCAATTATTATGACAAAGAAATTAAAAAACATATCATTTTAGACGACCGTTTAATAAATCGTTTGCGTTTTCGTTTCCCCAAATTAAAGCATTTAGTTTCAATCCCGGTAGAAGAAGATGATTGGAAAACTGACATACAACCTCAGGCAAACTATTTCCCAAAATGGTTTTATTGCCCTCGCTGTAATAGATTTATGCCTCTAAAACAATGGAAAGAACATTGGCAAGGAAGAAAGGAATTTGACCTTCAATGTTTCAATCCTGCATGTAAAGGCGAACATTTGGAACAAGTTCGTTTCGTAATGACATGCGATGACGGACATATTCAAGATTTACCTTGGGAATTTTGGAATAACCGCGAGCCAATAATTGATGATGATAATGAAGATGAAAGCAACGAAAACGACCAAGAACCAAAATCTAAAATAAAACTGAAATATGAAAAGTGCTGTTCCGAGCAAGAACTTTATTATAAGATAAGTAAGGAAAATACGGACTTATCTGGTATTCATATTGAGTGTAAAAAGTGTAAAAAATCCGCTACATTAAAAGGTATTTTTGGATTTTCTCAAAAATGTGGTGGAAGAAAATATTGGTTAGGTTTTCAAAACGGACAATATACAGGTGATGCTTGCGAACAAAGAGTTTCAGTGAAGATCAAGACAAGCAATAGCATATATTATGCCAATACATTAAGCAGTCTGTGGATTCCAGAAAAACAGATTTTGTATCTCTCACCAGAAGCGAGAATAGAAATTGATGCTATCCTCAATGATGAAGATTTTGAGCAAAAAGATTTAGAAAAGTTTTCGAGACGGAGTGGAATTGCTATAGATATAATCAATCAGTATTTAGACGGCACTATAGAGACTTATATTTCTGATGTAGTGTACCGCCAAGCCGAATATGATTATTTTTTGAACAAACAACAGCCCGAAGACAGAGTCATTAGGTTTAAACAAATCAATGTAAAAGACCAAATGTATGGTTTTGAAAAGATAGTGAAAATTGACCGCTTGAAGAAAATTACAGTACAAACTTCCTTTACTCGCAATGCACCTATCGATACCGACAGTATTTTGATTAACGATAGTGGGTATGAATATCAAATTAAACGACAATCCGTTTCAAAAAATAGTTTTGAAACTCGTTTATTGCCGGCGGTTGAAAATTACGGAGAAGGAATTTTATTTGTTTTAGACGAGCAAAAACTCAAAGAATGGGAAAAAAATGATGTTATAACAGAAAGGATAAAATCTATTCAAACTCACGCAGAAGATTCCGATTGGCAATTTCACAAAATTGAAGCAAAAAAACTTACCGCAAGGAAAATTCTAATTCATACGCTTTCTCACTTGCTTATTCGTGAATTTGAGTATGTTTGTGGTTATCCGATGTCTTCATTGCAAGAGCGACTATATGTAAGCGAAAGTATGAATGGCTTTTTGATTTCCGCTTATGATGGAACTGACGGATATTTAGGAGGTTTGACAAAGCTATGCAATAACCTCGATAGATTACAACAGGTAATTGACAGTGCTTTGCAAAGAGCAAAAGATTGTTCCCTTGATCCTATTTGTTACGAAAGCGAAGGACAAGGTGTTGCTCAATTAAATTTAGCCGCTTGTCATTCTTGCACACTTGTCCCCGATACGAGTTGCGAAATGAGTAATTTGTTCTTAGATAGAAGATTGGTTATAGATAAAGATTTTGGCTATTTTAAAAATATATGATATGCCCGGAACCTAAAACAAAATACAAAAATGCAAAACTTTTTCACATACAATCCGCTGTGGTACGATAAGATAGGGAAGATATATGCCCTATTGGAACGGGTCAAAATTTCGGAAGAGCAGTCGAAAGATGTATTGCATTTGCGGAGGACAAATCGTATTTTTTCCGTGGGTTCTACTACCGCTATCGAAGGGAATCGGCTCACGGTGCAACAGGTTTTCGATGTGATAAACGGGAAAACTGTTTTAGCGCCCCTGCACGACATTATGGAGGTACGGAACGCTTTTGCCACTTACGAACAAATTCCGGTGTTAGATCCTTATAGCGTTGCTGATTTTTTAAAAGCACACCGTCTTATTACCGAAAATCTTGTGCAGGAAGCAGGACAGTTTCGCACCGTTGGCGTTACAGTCGTAAACAGTAACGGAAAAATTTTACATTCGGGGGCTGATTATAAAGAAGTTCCACGTCTGATTGACGAGTTGTTCGAATGGAGTAAAACCACTGATGACCATGCTTTAATCAAAAGTTCGGCAATGCACTTTATGATAGAGCATATCCATCCTTTCCGCGATGGCAACGGACGAATTGGAAGGCTTTGGCAAACCCTCGTATTATCAAAGTGGAATCCGATTTTTGAATGGTTGCCGGTAGAAACAATGATTTATCATAATCAGGTAAAGTATTACGAAGTATTACAGCAGTCTCACATAAATAGAGTTGATTGTCAGCCTTTTATTGATTTCATGTTTGATATTATTGAAGATGCTATGTGCCAATACATCGATGACAATGGTGGTATAAATAGTGGTATATTTAGTGGATTAAAAGCAACTCAAAAAGAAATACTTACTTTGATTCGGGAAAATCCAAATATCAGGACTTATGAAATGGCGCAAAAGTTATCGAAACCCGTTCGTACAATCGAAAACAATTTAGGTCAATTAAAAGAAAAAGGAATCATTGTCCGCGTGGGCAGTAAAAAAACAGGTTATTGGCAAATAAACAAATAATTTTCAACTTTCTTTTGCAGCTTTGCTCATTTGTAGTAACCGAACAGGGAGATCACCGTATAATCTTTCCGATTCATTATCTGTCATCTTTAAATATACGGCTCAAAGATATATAAAATACGGCTCATATTTGGTTAAAAATGAGTGGAAAGTTGTGAAAAATGAGCCGTATTTCACAATGGTGGTTTAAGTGGTGGTATAAATGGTGGTTTATTTAGGTCAATTTTCCTTTGCCAGCTTTACCCATTTGAAGTAGCCGAACAAGGAGATTACCGTGTAGATGGCAAAAAGTATGGAAGTAGGGTAGAGCCCTTTCCATACATATAATCCGCAGGAAACAATATTCACTGCAAACCAGACCCACCACTGCTCGGCATGTTTTTGTGCCAGCATCCACATGCCCGTGATGCTCAGGGCGGTGGTGAAGCTGTCGCCCGCCGCCACCGGGCTGTCGGTGTAGCGGGTGAGGATCAGGTAGATGGCAGCAAAGAGCAGTGTCGTGATCAGCATGAGGGGAAGGATCAGTCTCCGTGGGGTGTGGATGATGGCCGTTTCTCCTTCCGTGCGGCCTCTGTTCCAGCGGATCCAGCCGTAGATGCTGGCGAAAAAGTAATAGACATTGATCGCCATGTCGGCATAGAACCTGCTCCGGAAGAAGATCCAGATGTAGAGCACCGGCATCAGCACCCCCACCGGCCAGAGCCATCTGCTGGCCTTGTATTCAAGGTAGAGATAGAGCAGGCCGATCAGGGCGCCGATAATTTCAACGGTTTGCATACGTTTTTTAATTTGGGAGAAGGTATTTATTTCGATCACTCAGCTTCTCTTCGGGGTACCCACCCGGTGCAACGAGCGTAATTTGATTTGCTGTCTGAGCGAAGTGAGTTTCAAATCAAATAGCGAGTAAACCGACATTGGGTCGAAGAGAAGCTGTAAATGAGAAATAAATACCTTGTTCATAGGGTGCTTAAAATGAGAGGGTGAGCCGTGCCATGTAATTGCGCGTGGCCTGCGGGTAGTAGCCTGTCCAGTTGAGGGAGCTGCCGTCGGCAAAGGTGTCGGTGGCTGCCCATCCGTTGGCCACGTATGCTTTGTTGAAGAGATTATGCACGAAAACCTGCAGGTTGAAGGTGCCGATGGGAGATTTTCTGAACTCATAACCGGCAGAGAGGTTGCTTACAAAATATGCGTCAATGGATTTCGCGTCGTCAGAGGTATTATCCATATACTGTTTGCTCACATATTTTCCCATCAGGTTCACGTAGAGAACCGATGTGGGCTGCCAGGTAATCGCCATGCTGCTTATCACCTCAGGAGAAAACGAAATATCGGTGGTCCCGTATTCTTTGGATATCTGTCCCTCCCAATTCCAATTATCCTGATTGTCATACTGGTCGAACCAGGCGGTATAATTTTGGATCTTGTTCCGGCTGAAGGTAGCGTTGGCGTCCACCCGGATTCTGTTTTCCCACAGCGGCACAGCTGCTTCCAGTTCAAGCCCTGCGCGGTAACTCTCCTTCACGTTCTCCATCAGCTTGTAGCCCACATTGTTGAGTTTCCCTGTCTGCACCATCTGATTGTGATAATCCATGAAATAGAAGTTCGCACCCAGGTGGGTACCATTTTCAACGCTATAGCGGTATCCCAGTTCATAATCGATCATCCTTTCCGGTTGGATGGGATTCAGCGTCTCTCCTTTGATCCCGTCCTTGAGGTCGGTACGGAGCGGCTCACGCTGTCCCACAGCTGCTGAGGCATAGAGCCGGTTACGCTCGTTGAGGAGAAGAGAGACGCCTGCCTTGGGGTTCAAAAAATTGTAGGTGAAATCACCTGTCAGATCCTTCAGGTCGTCGTCCAGACCGCTGAAACTGTAATCGATCCGCCGGTATTGCAAATCACCGAAGAGAGAGAGCCTCTCATTCAGCTGGTAATCTGCTTTTGTGAACAGGTTGACCTCCGCTTTTCTTCCCACATTGCGGTACCACTCATAGTTCCCGGCGATATTCTGATTGAATTTCACCCACGGCAACCGCCCGAAGTGATCTCCGTCGTAGAAGCTGTACATTCCACCGAAAGTCAGTTTCAACCGGTTTCTTGTATAGTTGAGCGCGATGTTTGCCACATAAAAATCATTTTCCATCAGCTTGCGGCGTATAAAATCACTGCTGTCGTAGGTTACCCCCTCCACCGTTTGAGCCGGCAGGCCAAAATCAGCAAAGTCGTCATCTTCCCGGTAATTCTCGTAATAGCCATATCCGTAATTGTAGCTGAGACCCGCGTTCAGAGAGAGATAGCGGTTCAGCTCCCTGGCGAGGGTCAACTGTACAATATCGGAGTAATAATTATCGGTCTCATTGTCGTAATAGAGCCGGTTGCCGGCTTCATCGAAATACTCCCCCGCTGGATTGTAACGGCGGCCATATTCCTCATCCTGCATCTGCTCTTCCGATACGCCTTCCCAGGTGATTCCCGTATGTTGTACCCCCTTCAGGTAGCTCAGCCGTATCAGCTGGTGATCGGTGTAGTGTGACAATGCGGCATAGAGGTTGGTGTGATCCACACTCCCGTTACGTACATAGCCATCGCCCAAAACACGCGAATAACGGGCATCGAACGAAAGTCCGTTCTCTAAAATTCCCGTTCCGGCGGCAATATTCGACAGGAAGGTGCCATAGCTGCCCACCGCGGTGGATGCTTCGCCATATGCCCCGGAGCGGGCACCGGCAGTCTGCAGGGAGATGCTGGCTCCGAAGGCGCCCGATCCGTTGGTGGAAGTGCCCACGCCGCGTTGTATCTGAATATTTTGCAGTGAGGCGGAGAGGTCGGGCAGGTTCACCCAGAACACTTCCTGGCTCTCGGGGTTATTCAGCGGCATCCCGTTCAGTGTCACGTTGATGCGGGTGGCATCGGTACCGCGGATCCTGAAATAGGTGTTACCCACGCCCAGGCCATCCTCTGTAAAAGATACCAGCGAAGGGGTGGTCTGCAAGATAGCGGGGATGTTGCGTGCCGCATTCTGTTTTTTGATCTCCGCAGAGGAGATATTGGAATAAGCGACGGGTGTCTGTGCACCGGCACGTGTGGCAGAGACGATCACCTCTTCCAGCCGGATGTTGTTGATGCTGTCGCCGTGCGCAGCATCTGCCTGCGCCATTGTCTGAAATGCTGTTGCTGAGAAAAATGTCAGCAGCATTGAAAAGAATACCTTTTTCATTTGCAATAAAATTTAGGATGAGCATGCCTTGTGGCTGCTTCATCATGTTAGTGAAATAAAAAAGGGGATTTGTGTAAGATGGATACCTGTGGAAGAGCACCGGGATGTGTACTGCTTCCTTTCCCTCCGCCGGCATTATCCGGATCAGGTGATATGGGTATGATCTCAGCCCGTTCTGTTGGGGCACCCCTGTTGTTTGAGGAAACAAAGATAGGTTCTTTTTGTTCAAATTCCTTCACACACCCGTAAAAAATAGATGCAAATGCTGTTTTCTCTCGATTTATTTGTAATTTCGTTTGCCGTTAAACGGTTGCTTCAAAAGAGGATCTAACAGGATATGAGTGACGAAGAAAAAATGATTGCCGACGAGCAGATGATTGAATAGGAGTTTCAGGGGCTCCTTCAGGATTATCTCAACTCGAATCACCGGCGGAAGGTGGATGTCATCACCCGTGCCTACAATATGGCGAAAGAGGCACACAAAGGTGCACGCCGCCGTTCGGGTGAGCCCTACATCATGCACCCGCTGGCGGTGGCACGCATTGTCTCCAGTGAGATGGGGCTGGGATCGACCTCCATCTCGGCATCGTTGTTACACGACGTGGTGGAAGATACCGATTACACGGTGGATGACATACGTGCCTTGTTCGGCGATAAGATTGCTCAGATTGTGGATGGGTTGACCAAAATTTCGCAGGGCATGTTCGGCGAGAATGTGTCGGCACAAGCTGAGAACTTCCGCAAGTTGCTGCTCACCATGTCAGACGATATCCGGGTGATCCTGATCAAGATCGCCGACCGGCTGCACAACATGCGTACACTCTCCTCGATGAGCCCCACCAAGCAGTTCAAGATCACCGGTGAGACGCTCTATATTTATGCGCCGCTGGCACATCGTCTGGGTCTCTTTGCGATCAAGACGGAGTTGGAGGAGCTCTGTTTCCGGTATGAGCACCCTGAGGTGTATGCCGACCTGACAGCCAAGATTGCAGAGAGTGCACCGGAACGGAATAAGATTTACGATAACTTTGCCGTGCCGGTGATAGCTGCGCTTGACAAGATGGGTATCAAGTATGAGATGCGCGCGCGCGTAAAATCGGTCTACTCCATCTGGAACAAGATGCAGAATAAGGGGATCAGCTTCAATGAGGTATATGACCTGTTTGCCGTCCGCATCATCTTCGAGGTGCATCCCGGCATGGATGAGAAGAAACAGTGCTGGGATATCTACTCAGCCATCACCGACATCTACAAACTGCGACCCGACCGTATCCGTGATTGGGTGAGTCACCCCAAGGCCAACGGGTATCAGGCGCTGCACCTCACCGTGATGGGGCCTGACGGCAAATGGATTGAGATACAGATCCGTAGCCGCAGGATGGATGATATCGCCGAGAAAGGGTTTGCTGCCCATTGGAAGTATAAGGAAAACAGGATCGAAGAAGACAATGAACTCGATAAATGGCTGAAAACGATTCAGGAGATCCTCGCAAATCCCAACCCTAACGCGATCGATTTCCTGGACACGGTGAAAATGAATCTTTTCTCATCGGAGATATTTGTGTTTACACCCAAAGGAGAGATCAAAACATTGCCCCAGGGTGCCACAGCGCTGGATTTTGCCTATACCATTCATACCCGTATCGGTGATCACTGCCTGGGTGCAAAGGTGAACCACACCCTTGTGCCCCTCAGTCAGCAGTTGCGCAGTGGGGATCAGGTTGAGATCCTCACTTCCCAGTCGGTCAACCCCCAGCCTGAGTGGCTCAATTTTGTGACTACTGCCAAGGCACGTACCAAGATTGAAGCATCGCTGCGCCGTCAACGACGTCGCATCATCGAAAAAGGGAAGAACATGCTGGAGGAGCTTTTTGAGAACGAACCTATCGACAACACACTTTTCAACAAGATCCTTCATTCCTACAAAGCGGAGAACAAAGAGGATCTCTACTACATGATTGGGAACAATGAGGTGATTCTGCCGGTTCAAAAAGAGGCCTTTTCAAAGCTGAAACCGGTTCCGGAGAAACAGGAGAACCTGTTTGTCCGCTATATGAAACAGGCAATGAGTGCCATTAAAAAAACACCTCAGGAGCCCCGCAAAATGTTGCTGAACGAAACCGGAAGTGAGGATGCGAATCTGTTGCTCTCACAGGAAATCAATCAGCCGAAAATCGACCGAAAAGCAATATACCGTCTCACAGAACAGAACTTCCGGAAGAACTTCATCGTCTATTCCTGTTGCAACCCGTTGCCGGGCGATGATGTGTTTGGTTATGTAACTGAAAAGGAAGAGGTGGAGGTGCACAAACGCTCCTGCCAGACAGGACTTAAGCTCAAGGCCAATTATGGGGACCGCATCATCGCGGTGGAGTGGGGCGATTACCGCCAGTACTCTTTCCTGGCATCCATCATCTTCACCGGTATCGATCGTGTGGGGATTCTGGCAAATATCTTGTCCAAGCTGGCAGAGGATGTGGTGGTCAATATTCAGAGTGTAAATGTGTCATCAAAGGATGGTATCTTCGAGGGAGTCTTCAACGTTCACGTGCATAGTGCTGAGGAGGTGAATCAGCTCTGTGCCAAAATAGCAAAGGTGGACGGCGTAAGTACCGTCCACCGTTCCACTATCTGATTTTTTTCTTTTTTCTTCTGCCGAACAGCAGCGAAGTACCCCTTTTCAGTGCAAAAGTGATGATTGCCGGCTTGGTCAGCTTCCATGCTACAGAGCCGAGTAGCGGCAGGTTGGAGAACGCCAGGTTGACCCAGGGATTTCTCCTGCGTGAGACAAAGGGTGTCACCGCGGAAGAGCTGCCGCTGGAGAATGTATCCACCGTCTCTGCAAATTTTGTTTTCACCGATGAGGTGAGCCCCTTGGTCAGCAACGATCCCCAATTGTCATTCAGATACTGCAACTGGTATGAGAGGCGTTTACTGGCGATGCTTCGCTCCTCTCTCTGTCTCTTTTTCTCCAATCGCAGCTCTTCCAGTGGTGTAAGTTTATAGGTGCTCATGGGTTATTCTTTGTTTTGTCGGTCTCATCGTTTTCCATCAGGAAGCGAACCACTTTGTTGGTTATCTTCTTCTTGAACGGTTTACCTGCCAGCAGCATGATCAGCAGTACCAAGAGGGTAAATCCGGTCACGATGCCGAAGCCAACCCATAGGTTCTGCAGCAGATCGCCCAGGTAGAGAGCTATCGTGACAAAAAGGAACAACAGGGCAAATAAGGCGGCACCACCGATTATCAACCCATAGGTGATTGCCGAGGAGCCCAGGCTTAGTTTTTCATACACCTCCAGTTTTCCGAGTTCGAGTGAGCTGGTGATGAATCTGGATACATCATCACGCATCTCTTCAAACAGCGTACTTACTTTTTTTTCTTCCATTGGTTCGGCAGATTATGAGGGTCTGTTATTGTTTGGCCAGTTCTTTCTTTGCGATGTCGGCAATGTCGTCGATATCTTCCTTGATATCTTCCACCTCGCTCTTGCCTTTGTAGATGGCTGTTTTTACGTTAGCCCTCACCTTGTCTGCAAATTCGTTGGCCTGTTCCAGCCACTCTTCCTTGCGGTCTGAACCCACGATGTAACCGATGGCAGCACCCAGTGCAACGCCAATACCCAATCCCAATAGCAATTTTGATTCTGAATTCATAATTGGTTGTGTTTAATAGTTTAAAAATATCTATTTTCCTCATTCACAGACCGAAGGGCTGTTTCATGCATGAAGCGCTTTGTGACTGAACAGCCCATCAGTGATCATTCTACTAATAAACAGACAGCGCGCAAAATTGTTTGCTCCACCGCTTGATTATCTGCGATTGACTAGTCCGTCGCCACTGCTTCACCCAACAGGGTGGCAGGTGTGAAGCCGGTTACCCGCACTTTTACCAAATCTCCGATGCGGTGCTGCTGCTTGTTGAAGATCACCACTTTGTTCTGCTCATTCCTGCCGAAGAGCTGCTCACGTGATCGTTTGGAGAAACCCTCTACCAACACCTCAAACACCTTGCCCATGTCGCGCTCGTTGCTCTGCCGTGATAACTCCAGTTGCAGGGCGATGATCTCCTGCAGTCTGCGGTTTTTCACCTCCTCCGGCACGTTGTCCTCCAGCTTCCTGGCTGCGTAGGTGCCGGGGCGCTCGGAGTACTTGAACATGAAAGCTGAGTCGAACCCCACCTCACGCATCAGCGAGAGGGTCTCCTGGTGATCCTCTTCGGTCTCGGAGTGGAACCCGCACATGATGTCGGTCGACAGGCCGCAGTCGGGGATGATCCGTTTGATGGCCGCGATCCGTTCCATGTACCACTCCCGGTTGTAGCGGCGATTCATCAGTTTCATCATGCGAGAGCTCCCCGATTGTACGGGCAGATGGATGTAGTTGCAGAGGTTGGGATACCTGGCGATGGTCTCCAGGGTGGCGTTGTTCATGTCCCAGGGGTGAGAGGTGGTGAAGCGTATTCTCATCCCTGGTGCAGCTTCAGCCACCAAGGAGAGCAGCTCATCAAACCCGATGTTCTTTTCCCCATCTTTGAAGCGGTAGGAGTTGACATTTTGTCCCAGCAGAATCACCTCCCTGAATCCTTTCTTCTGCATCACCTGCAACTCGTTGAGGATGCTCTCCGGCTCGCGGCTGCGCTCCCTGCCTCGCGTGAAAGGTACGATGCAGTAGGTACAGAACTTGTCGCAACCACGCATGATGGAGATATAGCCGGAAATATTGCTCCCCTCCATCTTGAGGGGGATCACATCCTTGTAGGTCTCCGTCTTCGAGAGCTCGATGTTTATTGCTTTCTCACCCTGTTCTGCAGCTCCCACCAGGTTGGGCAGGTCGAGGTAGGCATCGGGACCCACCACCAGGTCGGCATGATGCTTGTCGATCAGCTCTGATTTAGCACGCTCAGCCATGCACCCCAGTACGCCGATGATCAGATGATCTTTTCGTTTGCGTTTCAGCGACTGAAAGTAGTCCAGCCGTTGAAACACTTTCTGTTCTGCATTCTCACGGATGGAGCAGGTGTTGACGAAGATGGCATCGGCATCCCGGTCGTCGTTGGTCAGGCTGTAGCCATCCATCTCCATGATGGAAGCCACCACTTCTGTATCGGCAACATTCATCTGACATCCGTAGGTCTCAATATACAATTTCTTCTCTTTATGGTTGTCGTTGTTCATTATTTCACTCATTCTCACTGTGATCCATTCCCGAAGGGAAAGTTAAAAACTGTAATTATCCGGATATAAAGTTGGGAATTACCATCCAATAACTTATATTTGCGGAGAAAAAAAATAATTTTTTATTTTTTTCATAGTTAAGGTTTTGGTTAAATGATCGGGAGTGACTGTGAAGTTGCTCCCGATAATTTGTGTGCCAAATACCCTAATATTCATAAAAAATGCCTATTTTTGTCCGGATGCAAAATTAATCAAAATATGGAATTCGGCGATATCATTTATTTGATCCTTATTCTTTTTTTCGCGATATTGGGCTTTTCCAATGAATCCCGGAAGAAGAAAAATCAGCAGCAGCAGAGTGAGAAGGATTTCGGTCACACTTTAGATGATGAGGAGGATGAACCCTGGCTGCAACATCTTCCAGGTGATCTTCCGCCTGTTCCAGCGCATCAGGCTCAAATGTCAACCCGTCCCGAATTCCGTTCCTCGCTCGATCTGGTGACAGATTTCGAAGAAGCCTCCTCTCTGAAAGGCTCCATCTTTGTTTACGATGCCGATGAGTCGTTTACGCAGGAGTCAACACAAGACGGTGCCACCACGGGACAAACAAGTGCATTTGATCAGAGGAGCTTCGTACATCCGCTGTTGGTGGAACTGACCGGTGATGGTGCAGTGGAAGCGCTGAAGAAAGGCTTGATCTATGGTGAGATTATGCAACGAAAATATTGAACCACGCACGATTAGAACCAACCAAAACATATAAAAAAAATCAACTATTGATATGGCATTGAAATTTATGAACGCTGAAGAGGCTGCGTCGCTCATCAAACATGACGACAACGTTGGCTTCAGTGGGTTTACGCATGCCGGCTGCCCGAAAGTGGTACCGGTAGAGATCGCCAAAAGGGCAGAGGCAGAACATGCGAAAGGCAATCCCTTCAAGATCGGTGTTTTCACCGGTGCCTCCACCGGCGACTCAATTGACGGTTCGCTTGCGAGGGCCAGGGCAATCAAGTTCCGCACACCCTATCAGACCAACAAGGATATGCGTGAGGCGCTCAACAGAGGCGAATTTGACTTCTTCGACCTGCATCTCTCCCAGCTGGCACAGGAGATTCGTTACGGTTTCCTTGGCAAGATCAACGTAGCGGTGGTTGAAGCTGCCGAGGTGACCGAGAGTGGTGAGATTGTGCCCACCACAGGTGTGGGTATCACCCCCACCATCTGTCGCCTGGCCGATATCGTCATCGTGGAGCTGAACAAAAAAGTGCCCACGAAGTTGCGCGGTATTCACGACATTTATGAGCTGCAGGATCCTCCCAAACGGCGGGAGATACCGATCTACGAGGTGCAGAACCGGGTGGGACTGGAATATGTGAAAGTGAATCCGGAGAAGATCTTCGTGGTGGAGACCGAGCGAGATGGTGAAGGCGGTGGTTTTGCACCGCTCGACGAGGTGACTGCTCGCATCGGAAACAATGTGGCGGAGTTTTTCGTAGCTGAGATGAGGGCTGGACGTATTCCCCGCCATTTTCTGCCCATCCAGTCCGGTGTGGGCAACATCGCCAACGCGGTGCTGGCATCGATGGGGAGCAACCTCGATATTCCCCGCTTTGAGGTGTATACCGAGGTGATCCAGGATGCAGTGATCGACATGATGCAGAAGGGGAATATCTCTTTCGCCAGCGGCTGCTCGCTCACGGTGAGTAATGAGGTGCTGGAGAAGTTCTACAGTGATCTCGCCTTCTTTAAGAACAAGCTGGTGCTCCGTCCTTCCGAAATCTCCAATAACCCGGGATTGGCACGCCGAATGGGCATCATTGCCCTTAACACCGCCATCGAGGTGGATATCTTCGGCAATGTCAACTCCACCCACGTGAACGGAACCAAGATGATGAACGGTATTGGTGGGTCGGGCGACTTCACCCGCAACTCCTACCTCTCCATCTTCCTCACCCCCTCCACGGCCAAGAACGGCGCCATCAGCTGCATCGTGCCCAAGGTGACACACGAAGACCACAACGAGCACTCGGTGAAGATCATCGTCTCGGAATATGGAGTGGCCGACCTCAGAGGCAAAGGGCCACGCAAACGTGCCGAGGAGATCATCAACAAGTGCGCACACCCCGATTATCGTCCTCTCCTGCACGAATACCTGAATCGTGGCGTAAAGGGTCATATCCCGCAGGATCTGTATGCCTGTTTCGCGTTCCATCATGCCCTGTCGGAAACGGGCAGCATGATGAATACCGATTTCTCGAAATATAAATGATACACAATCGTGTGGGGTACAATTGACAGAATCGGCTCCGTGGCTGTCGTTGCTCTTACGGGGGTTGATTACAGCACAAAAAAAGGTCAAGACCTAATCTCAACCCTTTTGTTGTTTCTGTAGTCGGGATGACTGGATTCGAACCAGCGACCACTCGCCCCCCAGACGAGTACTCTAAACCGGACTGAGCTACATCCCGTAAAAGTGCGTGCAAAAGTAACACTATTTTTTGAATTCCACAAACGTTCCACCCCATTCGTTTAAACTATATTATGATTTAATTTCGTTACGGTTAAAAAAAAAGTTGTTAATTTGCACCTGAAATTGATCATGCAGAGGCTGTTTGTCATCACCTTGTCTGTCTTCCACACCGAGCGTAACAGTTAAGTTGAACCTGATTGTGTGAGTAGATGAATAGCCTCGGGGAAATATAATAAATAAAATAGATGACCTTTACTGCTAAACAAATAGCCGACTTCTTGCGCGGAGAAGTAATCGGTAACCCGGACGCGGCCGTATCTTCTTTTTCCAAAATAGAAGAAGGTAAGCCTGGAACACTTACCTTTCTGGGAAATCCCAAATATACGCCATATATTTATGATACTGCAGCCGATATTGTTTTGGTGAACAATGATTTCGTGCCCGATAAACCTGTCAGGACCACTATGATTAAAGTGCCCAATCCATACGCTGCACTGGCCTCCCTGATGTCGTTGGTAGAACAACAGAAGCCGGTGAAAGAGGGAGTTGCAGCAGTTGCATACATATCTCCCTCAGCTACCGTGGGAGAGCATATCTATCTGGGTGAGTTTGCCTTCATAGGCGAGCAGACGCAAATCGGCAACAACTGCATGATCTATCCACAGGTCTATGTGGGTGACAATGTGCAGCTGGGCGACAACTGCATCCTCTATCCCGGCGTGAAGATTTACCATGATTGTGTGATCGGCAACAACTGTATCATCCATGCGGGTGCCGTGATCGGTGCTGACGGTTTCGGATTTAGCAAAGAGGAGGAGATCTACCGGAAGATTCCGCAGATTGGCAACGTGATCATTGAGGATGATGTGGAGATCGGGGCCAATACCACCATCGACCGTGCTGTGATGGGATCGACTCTTATCCATCGGGGAGTGAAGCTGGATAACCTGATTCAGATCGCGCATAACTGTGAAGTGGGTGAGAATACGGTGATGGCTGCCCAGGTGGGTATCGCAGGATCTACCAGAATCGAAGAGAACTGTGTGCTGGGCGGACAGGTAGGCATCGGCGGGCACATCACCATTGGGAAGAAGAGCCAGATTGGTGCACAGTCGGGCATCATCAGCAACACCAAAGAGGGATCGGAGGTGTTGGGGTCGCCCGCAATCCCGGTGAGAGACTTTTTTAAGTCGAGTGTCATTTTTCCCAAGATTCCCGATATGTATCGCCGACTAAATGCCATGGAGAAAGAGTTGGCCGACCTGAAAAAGAAACTCTCGGAAAAAGAGCTGGAGAGCGAAATGGGAAACGAATAAGTTTCCACGATCCGTAATCCTGAAAGCAAACATTTATGGAAAAAAAGCAGGATTTCCTGCTTTTGGTTGTATATTTGCACACAATTTTCAAAAATGTGTAATTAAAATAGATACAGTGAAACAGAGAACATTGCAAAGCAGCTTCACCCTGCAGGGTATTGGGCTCCATACCGGTCAGAAAATTGTGATTACTTTCAACCCTGCACCGGTGGATCACGGATACAAGATTCGGCGGGTGGATCTGGAAGATCAACCGGTAATAGAGGCATTGGCTGAACAGGTGGTTCATACGCAACGTGGAACGGTTCTGGGTAAGGGAAATGTCACGGTGAGCACCGTTGAACATGGTTTTGCCGCCCTCTATGCCCTGGGTATCGACAACTGTCTGATCGATGTGGACGCCTCTGAATTTCCGATCCTCGACGGTAGTGCCATTGAGTATGTGCGGGAGATCCGTAAAACAGGTGTTGTAGAGCAGGAGAAGGACAAGGATTTCTATATCGTGCGCAACAAGATGGAGGTTACCGATCCCGAAACCGGTTCCAAGCTCACACTCCTACCGGATGACGCCTTCTGCATCAACTCTTTCATCGAGTTCGATTCCCAATATATTCCCAATCAGTCGGCATCCATGGATGCGGTAACTGATTTTGAAAAAGAGATTGCCTCCTGCCGAACCTTCGTATTCGTACGTGAGATTGAACAGCTGAGGAGGGTAGGACTCATCAAAGGAGGTAATCTGGACAACGCCATCGTTATCTACGAAAAGAAGCTCTCGCAAAAGGAGTTGGATGATATCGCCGATGAGATCGGTGTGCCACATCACAATGCAGATGAGTTGGGTTACCTGAACCATCGCAAGCTGCTTTTTCCCAATGAGCCGGCAAGACACAAGCTGCTCGACATCATCGGGGACATGTCGCTTATCGGTAAACCAATCAAGGGACGCCTGATCGCCCACAAGCCGGGACACAAGATCAACAACCAGCTGGCTCGCTTGATCCGCAAGGATATCAAACTCAACGAGGTGCAGCCGCCGATTTATGACCTGAAATCGGAGCCGGTGATGGACAACAATCGCATCCGCGAGCTGCTGCCTCATCGTTATCCCTTTCTGATGGTTGACAAGGTGATCCAGATGACGGACACCTATATCGTGGGGGTCAAGAACATCACCACCAACGAACCATACTTCTCCGGTCACTTTCCACAGGAACCGGTGATGCCGGGGGTACTGCAGGTGGAGGCGATGGCTCAAACCGGGGGACTGTTGGTGCTGGCTAAGCTCGACGAGCCGGAGAGATACTCAACTTACTTCCTGAAGATCGATAACGTGAAGTTCCGCCACAAGGTGGTGCCGGGTGATACCATTCTCTTCCGGGTAGAGCTCACCTCCGCGATGCGCAGGGGCATCGCCACCATGCGGGGCCTGGCTTTCATCGGGGATAAGGTGGTTTCTGAGGCCGACTTCACCGCCCAGATTATCAAGAATAAATAAAATTCAACAGAAAGATACCTTTATGAGTAGCATTTCATCGATGGCTTTCGTGCATCCCGAGGCCAAACTGGGTGAGAACGTGATCGTGGAACCCTTTGCCTATGTCGATGCGAACACTGAGATTGGAGAAGGCACACGTGTGATGACTCAGGCCACCATCCTCTCCGGAGCGCGAATCGGTAAGAACTGTTTCATCTTCCCGCATACCACCATTGCTGGTATCCCGCAAGACCTGAAGTTCCAGGGTGAGGAGACCACCGCCATCATCGGTGACCATACCACCATCCGTGAGTGTGCCACCGTGAACAGAGGAACCGCCTCCAGGGGCTATACGAAGGTGGGCAGCAATTGTCTGATCATGGCATACAGTCATGTGGCACACGACTGTGTGCTGAAAGACCATGTGATACTGGGCAACGCCACCCAGCTGGCGGGAGAGATTGAGATCGACGACTATGCCATCGTGAGCGGCGGCTCGCTGGCACATCAGTTCACCAGGATCGGAGCCCACGTGATGATACAGGGCGGCTCAAAGATCGCGAAAGATATTCCTCCCTTCGTGATGGTGGGCCGTGAACCAATTTCATACGTGGGACTCAACATTGTGGGGCTGCGTCGCAGGGGGTTCTCCAGCGAGAGGATCAACGGCATCCAGGAGATCTACCGCACTCTTTACCTTTCGGGATATAATATCTCACAAGCAGTGGAGCGCATCGAACAGGATCTCCCTGCTTCCGATGACCGTGAACTGATTCTTAATTTTGTTCGCTCATCGAGCCGTGGCATCGTACGCAGCAACATGGAGGGATGATGATGACGAAGGTGGTTTTTCCAGCTGAATGGCATCCTCAGGAGGGAGTGATGATCACCTGGCCTCATCGCGACAGCGACTGGGCTCCGATGCTCGAGGAGGTGACCCGCTGTTACCTCATCATCTCGAAAGAGATCCTTCGACGGGAGAAGCTGCTGGTTGTGCTACCCCCCGGAACCGATATCGCTTCTTTCTTTACCGATGAGGAGCGGATGAACCTGATCACAGTGGAGGCCGAGACAAACGACACATGGATGCGCGACTATGGCCCTGTCACGCTGTTTCATGATGGCATCCCGGTAGTTGCCGATTTCGGGTTCAACGGCTGGGGACTGAAGTTTGCCGCCGACAAGGACAACCTGATCACCGGAAAGCTCTTTGACAAAGGGATCTTCCACCCTTCGGCCAGCTACCAGTGTTGGCTTAATTTTATCCTGGAGGGGGGCTCCCTCGAGTCGGATGGTGAAGGGACCCTCCTCACCACCACGGCCTGCCTGCTGGCAGCTAACCGCAACCAACCCATGACACAGCAGGAGATAGAATATAGACTGAAAGAGTTGCTGGGCCTCACCAGGGTGCTTTGGCTCAACCATGGTTACCTGGCGGGTGATGATACCGACAGCCATGTGGATACGCTGGCCCGTTTCTGCAGTCCGCATACCATTGCCTACGTGAAGTGTGAGGATGAAACCGACAAACATTACAAGTCACTCAAAGCGATGGAGGAGGAGCTGCAGGCTTTTCTTACTCTATCTGGGGAGCCTTACCGGCTGATACCCCTCCCCATGGCCGATGCCGTATACCAGGAGGGCGAACGGCTGCCGGCCACCTATGCCAACTTCCTGATCCTGAACGATGCCGTCTTGATCCCATTTTACGGGACGGAAAAAGATAGCTTGGCACGGCGTCAGCTACAGCTGGCTTTCCCCGAAAAAGAGTTAATTGGTGTGGACTGCTCTCCCCTGATCCGGCAGCATGGCTCGCTGCACTGCATCACGATGCAACTTCCGAAGGGAATTTTAGCTGTAAGCGATAAGTTTTAAGCAGTAGATAGCAATGTTTATATGTTTGCAGTTTATAGTTTATAGTTCTTAGTTATTGGTTACTCGAATTTCAAACCTCAAACATACAGACATACAAACATATTAACGTCCCAACGTGTCAACCTCAAACCAACAGACATGAAGACAGGAATCATACAACAGGCGAATAGCGGGAATCGTGAAGACAATATCTCCCGGCTGGAGTCAAAGATCAGGATTCTTGCCGCGCAGGGTGCCGAGCTGATTCTTTTGCAGGAGTTGCACAATGGGCTCTATTTTTGTCAGACAGAAGATACAACCCTGTTTGACCAGGCTGAGCCCATCCCCGGCCCCTCCACCAACCGTTTCGGAAGAGTGGCAGCCGAGCTGAAGGTAGTGATCGTGCTTTCCCTCTTCGAGAAACGGGCGCCTGGTCTTTATCACAATACTGCAGTGGTGATGGAAAGTGATGGCACCATCGCGGGGGTGTACCGGAAAATGCATATCCCCGATGATCCGGCCTATTATGAGAAATTTTATTTTACTCCCGGTGACCAGGGGTTTCAACCCATCGACACATCGGTGGGACGTCTGGGGGTGTTGGTCTGCTGGGATCAGTGGTATCCCGAAGCTGCACGGTTGATGGCCCTTGCCGGTGCCGAGTTGTTGATCTATCCCACCGCCATCGGCTGGGAGTCGTCGGACAACGCTGAGGAGCAACAACGACAACGGGATGCCTGGATCACCATACAAAGAGGGCATGCTGTGGCCAACGGACTACCGGTGATAGCGGTGAACCGCACCGGCTATGAAGCCGATCCATCGGAAGAGACCGGTGGCATCCGTTTCTGGGGAAGCAGCTTTGTATGCGGTCCACAGGGGGAACTGCTCTGGCAGGCCGGCAGCGACGAGGAGACAGCCCTGATCGTTGAGATTGACAAGCAACGAACCGAGGAGGTACGGCGCTGGTGGCCCTTCTTCCGCGACAGACGCATCGATGCTTATGGTGAGCTGACGCGCCGCTGGATTGATGCATAAAAAAAATGAGTGACCTTCTCATCGGGAAGGTCACTCAGCTCATTTTAAACAATCTTCTTCTGTTTATCTCCGTCCTGAACTCCTGCCGCTGCTCTCGCTCTTGCTTCGCTCACTACTGTTGTTTCTGCCGGAAGAGGAGCGCGTTGCGGTAGAATTTTGCCTGTTGCTTGTGGAGCTTTGCGAACGAACTGTAGTGCTGCTTCTGTTGCTTGTGGAGCTGCGTTGCGGCGTGCTTACAGCACTGTTGCTGCGGGCCGGGCTTTGTGTACGTACGGTTGCATTGCGGTTGGTTGTAGAGCTGCTTCTGCTCGCGGGGCTTGTGCTGGATTGACGGGTTGTAGTGGTACTGCTACTGCGTTGGTTGACCGCTGACCTGCTGTTGGTCACATCGGGGCGGAATACCTTTACCGCGTTGTTGCTTACACGCGTTGTCGCCCTGCCGGAGCGGTTGTTTGAGCTCTCCAGCTTGTGCACGGTGGCTTTTCTGCCGGTGGTACGTTCATAATCTCTGGCACTCGGTCCGCTGTAATAGCGGTTATCGTTATACACGTAGGTATTTTGGATAATGGTGGTCCGGTTGTAAATGGCCGGGCTGTATCTGCTATAGTACTTGTGCATATTGCGGTGATACATGCGGTTGTGTGGCAGAAAGGTCCAGTAGCGTGCCGGCAGGTTGATGTTGATGTGAATGTTAATGCCGGGGGTCATTGGAGCCCATCCGTAATAACCACCACCACTTCTCCATGTGACCCAGGCAGGTGCCCATTCATAGCCGGGAACCCAGGCCCATCCGTAGGATTCGTCGTAGTACCAGCGGCCATAGTGGAACGGTGCCCATCCCCAGGAGTAGTCTGAGACCCAGGTGTTGCCGTAGTCGGTCATCACCCAGTAGCCGTTGGTGGCATAGGGTTGGAAATTGCCTCCCACGTTAGGGATCCAGATCTGGCCATAGGCGCGGTGGTTGATCCATCTGCCGTAAGGTCTCAGCTCATTGTAAAAGACATTGAAAGTGACAGCCCCTTGGGAATCATCATACTGGTTGTAGTATCCTCCCTGTGCATATACGCCGTTGGTAGAGTAGCAAGCGGTCAGCATCAGCGCGATGGATGTGAGAATGAGATGGGTTCTTAAAGCTTTCATATCTGTAGTTGTTAAAGGGTGCAACATCTAATGTTTAGCAGTATGACACTTTTTTCACCCGATGGTTTAACAAAAGGGGCGTTATTTGAACAGCTGATCGATACCCGAGAAGCCCATGAAAGCCATGGCAATGATGCCGGCAGAGATCAGAGCGATGGGCATCCCCTGCATCGCTTTGGGCACCCGCGTCAGTGAGAGTTGTTCCCGTACCCCGGAGAAGATGATCAGCGCCAGTCCGAAGCCGATGGAGGTAGCAACGGCATAGACAACCGATTCCAGCAGGTTGAAATCTTTTTGGATCACCAGCAGGGATACACCCAGGATGGCGCAGTTGGTGGTGATCAGAGGGAGAAAGACCCCCAGTGCCTGGTAGAGGGATGGCGAGATCTTCTTGAGTACTATCTCAACCATTTGTACCAGCGAGGCGATCACCAGGATATAGGAAATGGTCTGCAGGTATTGCAGGTTGAAAGGTTCCAGCACGCCTTTGTAGAGGATGAAGGTGACCAGCGTAGCGATGGTGAGCACGAAGGTGACCGCAGCGCTCATGCCGATGGCGGTATCCACCTTCTTGGAGACACCCAGGAATGGACAGATGCCCAGGAACTGTGAGTAAACGATGTTGTTTACAAAGATGGCAACGATGATGATTCCAATATATTCCATAGTCAATTGTTCCTTATCTGTTTATGCCTTTTTGTGCTGTAGCTTGTTGAAGATTGCGATCAGAAAACCCAATACGATGAAAGCTCCCGGTGCCAATACGAAGAGCAGTGACCCATATTGCTCCGGGTAGATCGTCTGAGAGAAGATCTTGCCGGTACCCAACAGCTCACGCGATGCCCCCAGCAACGTAAGCGCCAGCGTGAAGCCCAGGCCGATGCCTACACCGTCGAAGATGGAGGATAGCACGCCATTCTTGGAGGCGAACGACTCGGCCCGTCCCAGCACGATGCAGTTGACCACGATCAGTGGGATGAAGATGCCCAGGCTCTCGGCCAGTGCCGGCACATATGCGTTCATCAGCATCTCGATGATGGTCACAAAGGTGGCGATCACCACGATGAAGGAGGGAATGCGCACCAAGTCAGGGATCACGTTCTTCAGCAGTGAGATCACCGTGTTGGAGCTGATCAGCACGAACATCGTAGCCAGTCCCATGCTCATCCCGTTGATGGCCGAGCTGGTGGTAGCCAGTGTGGGACACATCCCCAGCAGCAACACGAAGATGGGATTTTCCTTGATGATGCCGTTGATCAATATCTTTAATTGCTTATTCATTGTGTTCTCCTCCTTTCTTTGTGATTCCTTCTGTTTCTTTCCCTGTGGCAGTAGTGGCACCTGAAAGAGCATCCTCCCTGCTACCGCTATAGATTGCATAAGCCCTGTTCACCGCCTCCAGGAATGCCCGTGAGGTGATGGTTGAGGCGGTGATGGCATCTACGTTACCCCCATCTCTGGTCACGGTGAGTGCTCCCTGTGAAAGATCCCGGCCGATTATCGACTGTCCAGGTTTGGTGGCATCGCGGAACCACTCTGTCATCTTGGAACCCAGGCCGGGAGTTTCAGCATGCTGCAGCACTGCATAGTTAATGATACGGTGCTCCATGTCAAAGCCCACCATGATTTGGATTTTTCCATTGAAGCCATTGTTGGAGTAACTGTTGATTGCGAAGCCCACCAGCTCATCACCTTTCTTGGCCGGGTAGACCAGCAGCGAGTCGCCGCTGCCGTCGGCCATCCGGAAGGCCTCAGCCACCGGGTCGTTGTCGAAGGCAGGCACCACCTCACGGATGGCATTCTGTAGTTTCATTGCCTTTGCTTCGGCAATGGGTGTCGCGGTCATCTTGTTCACCTGAGCCAGCAACAGTGCCACTGTGAGGCAGATGAGTGAGAGCGAAAGGAACATATTCCTGAATGATGATTGTAGTTTAGCCATTTTTCACGACCTCCCCGAATCGTTTAGGTGTTGTGTAACTATTGATGAGCGGTGTAAAGGCATTCATCAGCAGGATGGCGAACGAGATCCCCTCGGGGTAGGCACCCCAGAGGCGGATGGCCACGGTGACGAAGCCGATGCCCACGCCGTAGATGATCATTCCCTTTTTGGTGAGCGGCGAGGTGACATAGTCGGTCGCCATGAAGATCGCTCCCAGCATCAGTCCCCCCGAGAAGAGGTGGATCAACGGGTTGTATTGCGGCAGCGGGTCGATCAGGAAGAGGATGCCGGTGAAGAGTGCTACTGTTCCCAAGATGGTGACCGGGATGTGCCAGGTGATCACTTTTTTCCAGAGCAGGAAGATCAGTCCCAGCAGCAGCGCTGCGGCACTCATCTCGCCCAGCGAGCCCGGCTCCAGCCCCAGGAACATCTGCTGCAGGGGCAGTGCCTCGAGTGCCTCGGGTGACTGCTTCAGCAGTCCCAGTACGGTGGCCGAGCTCACCGCGTCGGTAGCAGTATCGGCTATCGCCGTTGCCGGCCAGCTGGTCATCTGTGCCGGAAAGGAGATCAGCAGGAAGATGCGACCTGCGATGGCAGGGTTGAAGATGTTGTTTCCCAACCCGCCAAAAGAGAGTTTAACCACACCAATAGCAAACAGGCAGCCGAGCGCCAGAATCCATACCGGCAGCCCCGCCGGCACGTTAAAGGCGAGCAGCACGCCGGTGATGATGGCAGAGCCGTCGGGAATGGTCGGCTCTTTCTTCATGACAAACCGCACAATCAGGTATTCAAAGCCTACGCAGAAGAGCACCGAAAGGGCGGTGATCAGCAGTGCATCGAGCCGGAAGGTGTAGAGTGCCACCAGGAACGCCGGTATCAGGGCGATCAGGACGGCAACCATGTTTTTTTGGATGGTGTCGCCGCTGTGTATGTGTGGCGAGGGTGAGACGATCAGTTTTTGTTCCATAATAATCAGCAATCTCCCTGTTTGTTAATTCTTTCTGGCTCTGATGATGCCGTTCACTTTGCTCTTCCCCAGTCGGATGTAGTCGAGCAGCGGCCGGTAGGCGGGGCAGGTGTAGCTGCAGGAGCCACACTCGATGCAATCAGTGATGGCGTTCTTCTCCGCCCGCTCCCACACCTCATACTCGGTGAGGGTCATCAGCAGGGTGGGGTTGAGTCCCATGGGGCAGACCTGCACGCACTTGCCGCAGCGGATACAATCATTCATCGCCTTGCGTTTCGCTTCTGGCGTGGGGAGCATCAGGATGCCCGAGGTGCCTTTGGTGACCGGGATGTCGACCGACGCCAGTGCCTTACCCATCATCGGACCGCCGCTGATCACCTTGCCGGTGTTCTCAGGTAGTCCCCCCGCAGCATCGATCAGTTTCGTCAGCGGTGTGCCGATGCGGGCACGCAGGTTGCAGGGCCGTTGTACCTCTTTGCCGGTGACGGTCACCACCCGCTCCACCAGCGGCTTGTTT
Source organism: Proteiniphilum sp. (assembly GCA_018433945.1). GTDB lineage: Bacteria > Bacteroidota > Bacteroidia > Bacteroidales > Dysgonomonadaceae > Proteiniphilum. The sequence goes on from JAHDQF010000013.1 coordinate 34,270, forward strand.
TTCTGCACCGCCTCATAGATGGCAAACAGGGTCCCTACGTTCTGAACCACTGCCCCCACCGAGATGGGGAGTGCCCCGGAGGGTACCTGCCGGCCGGTAAGGGCATCGATCAGCTGTTTCTCACTCCCCTGTGGGTATTGTACTTTCAGCGGTTGCACCTCGATGCCGGGGTAGGCTGCTACCTTCTTTGTAAAAAGCGACACCGCATCCTTTTTGTTGTTCTCAATGCCGATGATGGCGCGCTGCACGTTGAGCACGCTCATCACCAGCGTGATGCCCACCAGGATCTCATCACTCTTCTCCATCATCAGCTGATGGTCGGAGGTGAGGTAAGGCTCGCATTCCACCCCGTTGATGATCAGCAGCTCCGCTTTCGTGCCGGGAGGAGGGGTCAGCTTCACATGCGTGGGGAAGGTGGCACCTCCCATGCCGACGATGCCGGCGGCAGCAATCCTGTCAAGGATCTCTTTCGGGGTGAGGCTGCATTCGGTGACCAATTCATCTGACCGATCGATCTGTTCCTCCCATGCATCCTCCTCCACCTTGATGAAGACGGCGTCGCGTTTGTAACCACTGGCATCCATTGCCTTGTCGATCTTCAGCACCGTGCCGGAGACCGATGAGTGGATCTGTGCAGAGACAAAACCCACGCTCTTGCCGATAAGGCTGCCCACTTTCACCTTGTCGCCTTTCCTGACGACCGGCTGACAGGGAGCGCCGATGTGCTGCAAGAGCGGCAGCACCACCTGTTCGGGCACGGCAACGGGTTGTATGGCCATTCCGGCGGAGAGCTTGTTCTCTTGGGGGTGGATGCCGCCGATACGAAAACTCTTTAACATAGATTCTTTTTCTTATTTATGCGGTTATGGGTACTTCCTTCTCTTTGGCTGCCGGCGGGGTCTCCTTGCGGGGAGGGAAGTTGATTTCCAGGATGGAGTTTGTAGGACAAACCGGAGCACATTTCCGGCAAAGACGACATTTGTCGTCAATGATATAGGCCAGGTTATTCTCCATGGTGATGGCGTCGAAGGGGCATACCTGCTGGCATTTGCTGCAGCCGATGCAGGCTACGTTGCAGGCTTTCCTGGCCACGCCACCCTTATCTTCGTTGACACAGCTCACATAGATGCGACGAGACCTGGGCCCCTGCTTGCGCAGCTCGATGATATCCTTGGGGCAGGCTTTCACACAGGCTCCGCAAGCGGTACATTTATCTTCGTCTACCTCGGGTAGCATGGTCTCGGGGTTCATGTGGATCGCGTCGAACGTACAGGCATCCACACAGTCGCCCAGACCCAGGCAGCCGAAAGAACAGCCGGTATCGCCCCCATAGAGCGCCGCGGCTATGGAGCACCTGGAGGCTCCGTCGTAGAGGTTCTGCCGGGGACGCTCCTCGCAGCTGCCGCTACAGCGTACCACTGCAATCTTCTTTGTTGTTTTGGATGCGGTCTGACCCAGGATGGCCGCTACACGGTCCATCGTCTCCTGTCCACCCACGGGACAGTTGAGCCCTTCCAGGCTCTCCGCATGCACGCAGGCCGCCGCGAAGGCTGCGCAGCCTGGGAAGCCACAGCCGCCACAGTTGGCGGCGGGGAGGGCATCCTGCACCTCCTGGATGCGGGGATCCTCTTCCACTTTAAACTTTTGACTTACCAGGTATAGGATGCCGGCACTCCCGGCACCAATGGCACCCAGTGTGGCTACGGCAGCTAGGATTACACTCATATAATTGCTGATTAATGGTTTTTTTTAATCCTGAATTGAAAGGTATGAGCCATGCTGTTTCGGAGAAGATAGAGAAGCAGGTAGTAGGGCACCAGTGCCAGCAGGGCACTGAGTGCCGCTTCTGTCTCGCTGAAGTGCCAGTAGCTTGTGGTTAGTATAAGCATGGCGATGAGGATGATCAGCGGGAGTAGAAAAGCCCAGAAAACCGCTCTGTAACCGATGGACTCCTTCCCCTCGATGATCACCTGTTCGTGAAGTGTGAACTGACCCGAATGATCAGAGATGTCGATAAGCTTCTCTTTCGAGTCGGCAGCCATGCAGGCTCCCTTTGCGTGGCAGCTGCTACAGGCCGATTGCTGCAGGATGCGCACGGTGATCCTCTCTCCGTTGATCTTCTCGATAATTCCCTTGTGTGTGATCATGAAACGGTGGTTTTTTTAATCTGTCGCTTCTTCTTTTTCAATGGAGTTGCAAAGTTAAGGATTATTTTCGTGAAAAAGTACGCATTTATTGAACTTAAAGAGCCTTTAATTGTTAACGGATGTTCCAACTGTTCGTTTTGCCTCTTTGACCATCCTGCAGGTTCCAAATCTCACAAAAAGTTTCTCCGAAGTAGTTGTCGAGTCTCTCCCGGTTCATCACCGGGTTATTCTCCAATAATAATCCCCTGTTGAGTCACTTGATCGCAATTTTAGCGAATAGCCTGCGAACATTTAGGTTGCTAAATTTGTTAAAAACTGGAATTGCCGCTTCAAGCAAACATATTAATTTAAGCAAACATATTAAAATCACTTCAATTGTATGATTTTCGATATTGAGATGATTCGCAGAGTCTATACGGATCTACCTGAAAGAATCAATAAAGCCAAAGAGAAGCTGCAGCGCCCCCTGACGCTCACCGAGAAGATTCTCTTCTCTCATCTCTCTCCTGGCGTACCGGTACTTCCCTACAAGCGGGCATCCGACTATGTGGACTTCGCCCCAGACAGGGTGGCGATGCAGGATGCTACCGCACAGATGGCCCTGTTGCAGCTGATGAACTCGGGCCGTACCACTGTGGCGGTACCCTCCACCGTGCACTGTGATCACCTGATACAGGCCTACCGCAACGCCGAGAGCGACCTGGAGACGGCCAGCGTGACCAACAAAGAGGTTTATGACTTCCTGCGGGATGTCTCCAACAAGTATGGCATTGGCTTCTGGAAGCCTGGGGCAGGCATCATTCACCAGGTGGTGCTCGAGAACTATGCGTTCCCGGGGGGGATGATGGTGGGTACCGACTCCCACACACCCAATGCGGGCGGACTGGGTATGATTGCCATCGGCGTGGGTGGAGCCGATGCGGTGGACGTGATGGCTGGCCTGCCGTGGGAGCTGAAGATGCCCAAACTGATCGGTGTGAAGCTCACGGGTCGCCTCTCCGGATGGAGCGCCCCCAAGGATGTGATCCTCAAGCTGGCCGGGATTCTTACCGTGAAAGGAGGTACAAATGCCATCATCGAATACTTCGGCGAAGGGGCCAAAACACTCTCTGCAACGGGTAAAGGAACCATTTGCAACATGGGTGCCGAGGTGGGTGCCACGACCTCCATCTTTCCTTTCGACGAGAAATCAGCCCAGTATCTGGAGAGTACCGGCCGCAGGGAGGTGGCCGATGAGGCTCGCCGCATCATGGAGCATCTGCAACCCGACCCGGGAGTGATGGTCAACCCTGAGCGGTACTATGATCAGCTGATCGAGATCGATCTCTCCGAGCTGGAACCGCATATCAACGGACCGTTCACTCCCGATGCTGCTTATACCATCTCCGAGTTTTCAGAGGTGGTGCGCATGAACAACTACCCCCGCAAGATGGAGGTGGGACTGATCGGCTCCTGCACCAACTCCTCCTATGAGGATCTGACCCGTGCAGTCTCCATTGTGAAATATGCCCGTGAACAGGGAGTGCCGGTGAAAGCTCAGTTCCTGATCAACCCGGGATCAGAACAGATCCGGTACACTGCTGAACGTGATGGCATTCTGGATGAGTTTGGCAAGGCGGGTGCCACCATCATTGCCAACGCCTGCGGTCCCTGTATCGGTCAGTGGAAGCGCGATGATGTGGCAGACAACCGCCCCAATTCCATCGTCACCTCTTTCAACCGAAACTTTGCCAAGCGCAACGACGGAAACCCCAATACCCATGCCTTTGTCACCTCTCCCGAGTTGGTAGCGGCACTCACCATTGCCGGTGATCTCTGCTTCAATCCGCTTACCGATACCCTGCTCAACGACAAGGGTGAGGAGGTGAAGCTGCCTGAGCCGAAAGGATTTGAGATGCCTCCCCGGGGTTATGAAGTGAAAGATGCTGGTTACCTGGCACCCTCCACCGATGCTGCCGTGGAGGTCGTCATTGATCCCCACTCCAACCGGCTGCAGAAGCTGGAGCCGTTCCCTGCATGGGATGGGAAGGATTACATCAACCTGCCGCTGCTCATCAAGGTGCAGGGCAAGTGTACCACCGACCATATCTCAATGGCCGGTCCCTGGCTTCGCTATCGCGGTCACCTCGACAACATCTCAGATAACTTGCTGATTGGCGCGGTCAACAGCTTCAACCAGCAGACCAACGCGGTGCTCGACCCCGAGACACTCGAATATATGCCCGTGCCGGCACTGGCCCGCAAGTTCAAGAGCAAGGGAGTAGGTTCCGTCGTGGTCGCTGAGGAGAATTACGGCGAAGGCTCCAGTCGTGAACATGCAGCCATGGAGCCGCGTCACCTCAACGTGAAGGTGATCCTGGTGAAGTCGTTCGCCCGGATCCATGAAACCAACCTGAAGAAGCAGGGGATGCTGGCGCTCACCTTTGTCAACAAGGATGATTACGACAGGGTACAGGAACGCGACAAGATCAGTGTGATCGGCTTGACCGAGTTTGCTCCGGGTAAAAACCTCACCATTGAGCTGCTTCATTCCGATGGCACGAAAGATCGTTTTGAAGCATCGCACACCTACAATGAGCAACAGATCGAGTGGTTTAAGGCGGGCAGTGCCCTCAACGCGATGAGGAAATAGCTACCCCCCCCCAAAAAAAAAGGGGGTTAAAGAACTGTTATCCAAACATTCTCTACCCATTACCCATCCATTTATCGGAAACTGATCATTCAATAATCAAACATATCTCAAGATGAATAATGAACAAATAACGAAGACTTTATCTGAATCTGTTTCTTTTACCAGCAATATCGACAAGGAGCTCTTCACCAAAATGGGTGTGAAGCGCGGACTGCGCAACGAAGATCACTCCGGTGTGCTGGCAGGACTCACCCGTGTGGGTGACGTGGTAGGCTACGAAAGACAGGAGGATGGTACCCTCATGCCGGTTCCAGGTAAGCTCTATTACCGCGGTATAGATGTGGCGGAGCTGGTGAAAGGGGTGCAGGCGGAAAACAGGCTCGGTTTTGAGGAGACTGCATTCCTGCTGCTCTCGGGGCGTCTTCCCTCCAAGGAGGAGCTGGAGGCGGTGAACAAACTGATTGCACAGACCATGCCGCTGAACCATCTGGCAACCATGAATATTCTCTCCCTGAAAGGAAAGAACATCATGAACATCCTGGCAAGAAGTGTGCTGGAACTGTATGCGTATGATGAAAATCCGGATGACATCTCACCCGATAATCTCATCAGGCAATCGCTGAATCTCATAGCCAAATTTCCGACCATCATTGCTTATGCCTACCAGGTGCTGCGTCATGATCAGCTGGGGCGTTCAATGCATATCCGTCACCCCTATGAAGATCGTTCCGTAGCAGAAAATTTTCTTTTCATGATGAAAGGGCGCGACGGCTACACCGAGCTGGATGTGAAGACCCTGGATCTGGCTTTGATCCTGCACGCCGAACATGGTGGAGGAAATAACTCTACATTTTCGGTCCGTGTCACCAGCTCAACCGAAACCGATACCTATTCGGCCATCGCTTCCGGCATAGGCTCTCTGAAAGGACCACTCCATGGAGGAGCCAACATCAAGGTACAGGGGATGCTGGAAGATATGAAAAAGAATGTAAACGACTGGACCAGCAAGGAGCAGATCGATGCATACCTGACCAGGATCCTGAAGAAAGAGGCTTACGACCGCACCGGATTGATCTACGGAATCGGACATGCGGTCTATACCGTGAGCGACCCACGGGCTGAGCTGTTGAAAGAGATGGCCCGTGAACTGGCCCGCGAGAAAGGGCGTGAAGAGGAGTTCAACTTCATGGAACTGATCGAGGAGCGTGCCGTGGAGGTCTTCCTGGGTTTCAAGAAGCAGACCGCAAAGGCGCGCACCTGCGTGAATGTGGACTTTTATTCAGGCTTTGTGTATGACGCTCTTGGCCTGCCGAGGGAGGTGTTCACTCCTTTGTTTGCCATGGCCCGCATTGTGGGCTGGTCGGCTCATCGGATCGAAGAACTGAACTTTACCAGTAAGCGCATCATTCGCCCGGCATACAAGAACGTACGCGAGAAACAGCCTTTTGTCCCCATCAATGAAAGATAAGCAACTCACATGCAGAAAATAAAAGTAACGAATCCGGTGGTGGAACTGGATGGTGATGAAATGACCAGAATTATCTGGTCATTTATCAAAGAGGAGCTGATCCTTCCCTATCTCGATCTCGACATCAAATATTATGACCTGAGCATCCAGAACCGTGATGCCACCGACGACCAGGTGACGATTGAGGCTGCCGAGGCAATCAAGAAGTACAATGTAGGCATAAAGTGTGCCACCATCACACCCGATGAGGCGCGTGTGAAAGAGTTTGGACTGAAGCAGATGTGGAAATCACCCAACGGTACCATCCGCAACATCGTGGGAGGTACCGTCTTCCGCGAACCGATCATTTGCAGCAATATACCCCGCTACGTACAGGGATGGACCGAGCCGATCATCATTGGCCGTCATGCTTTTGGCGACCAGTACCGTGCGACCGACAAGGTGATCAAAGGAAGGGGAAAGCTGACCATGACCTTTACCGGTGATGACGGTGCAACCCAAAGCTGGGAGGTGTTCAACTTTCGGGGCGACGGCGTGGCCATGGCCATGTACAACACCGACGAGTCGATCTATGGCTTTGCCCGTTCTTCCTTTCAGATGGCACTGACCAAAAAATACCCGCTCTACCTGTCCACAAAGAACACCATTCTGAAGGCGTACGACGGACGATTCAAGGATATCTTCCAGGAGGTATATGAGAAGGAATTCAAAGATGCCTTCGAGAAAGCAGGCATCACCTACGAGCACCGGCTGATCGATGACATGGTGGCTTCCGTGATGAAGTGGCACGGCGGCTTTGTATGGGCCTGCAAGAACTACGACGGTGATGTGCAGTCGGATACCGTTGCCCAGGGCTTCGGCTCACTGGGGATGATGTCTTCCGTGCTGGTGACGCCCGACGGCAAGACAGTAGAGGCAGAAGCTGCACATGGTACGGTGACTCGCCATTACCGCCAGCATCAGCAGGGCAAGGAGACCAGCACCAACCCCATCGCCTCCATCTTTGCCTGGACCCGGGGACTGGCACACCCGGGCAGGCTGGATCAGAACCAGCCGCTGATCGATTTCTGTGAGAAGCTGGAACAGGTCTGCATCGAGACCGTGGAGGGAGGTGAGATGACCAGAGACCTGGCGCTGTTGGTGCACGGCAACGATGCACCGCGTGACAGCTGGCTTACCACGCAGCAGTTCCTGCAGGCGCTGAAAAGAAATCTGGAAAGTAGCGATAAGCGATAAGCTTAAAGCTATGAAAAAATTTCAGCGTCAATCCTCTTTCTCCTGTTCTTCGTATGCTTTCAGCAGCTTCTCCTGCACGTCGGAAGGAACCAGCTCGTAACTTGCGAACTTCATGGTGAAAGAGGCCCTGCCCCCTGTGAGGGAGCTGAGGGAGGTAGAGTAGCTGTTCATCTCTTTGAGCGGCACACGCGCTTTCAGCTTCTCAAATCCCTTTTCACTCTCCATGCCCATGATCATGGCGCGGCGTCCCTGCAGGTCGCTCATCACATCACCCATGTACTCACCCGGCACCGAAACGGTTACATCGTAAACCGGCTCGAGGATCTTCGGTCCTGCATTCTTGAATGCAGTGCTGAACGCATTCCTGCCGGCAAGCATAAAAGATATTTCATTGGAGTCCACCGGGTGCATCTTGCCGTCGTAAACAATTACCCGCACATCACGGGCATAGGATCCGGTGAGCGGTCCCTGTTCCATACGGCTCATGATCCCTTTCAGAATCGCCGGCAGGAAGCGGGAGTCGATGGCGCCACCCACAATGCTGTTCACGAACACCAGCTTGCCGCCCCAGTCGAGCTCAATCACCTGCGTGTCACGGTTCTGGATTTTGAATTCCTGTCCGTTAAAGCGATAGATCTCCTGCACGGGCATCCCTTCGGTGTAGGGCTCTACAATGAGGTGCACCTCACCGAACTGACCGGCGCCGCCCGACTGTTTCTTGTGTCGGTAGTCGGCACGGGCAGCCTTGGTGATGGTCTCGCGGTAGGGTATCTTCGGTTCCAGGAATTCGATCTCGATCTTGTCGTTGTTCTCCAGCCGCCACTTGAGAGTGCGCAGGTGAAACTCACCCTGTCCCGAGACGATGGTCTGTTTCAGCTCCTTGGAGACCTCAACGATCCAGGTGGGATCCTCCTCTTTCATGCGGGTGAGTGCCTCACTCAATTTCTCTGTGTTCGATTCATTCACTGCCCTGATCGCCCTGCGGTATCGCGGTTCCGGATATTGAATGAAGTTAAACTGATGTTCAACCCCTTTGGCGTTCAGTGTATTGCCGGTGCGCACATCCTTCAGCTTCACGGCGGCTCCGATACTGCCGGCGTGCAGCTCCTCAGCCTTGGTGCGGATCTGTCCCGCCACGGTATATAACTGTGCCAATCGTTCTTTGGAGGAGCGGTCGCTGTTGGTCAGGTCATCACCCTCCTTTACAATTCCGGACATCACCTTGAAGTAGGAGACCTCACCGATGTGCGGTTCCACGGTGGTCTTGAAGAAGAAGAGGCTCGCTGGAGCGCCGGCATCGGGTTTCACCTCCTCACCCTCACTGTTGCGGGGTGCGGGAACCTCATCGGGTGAGGGGGCTACCATGTTGAGGAAGTTCATGATGCGGTGCACCCCCATGTTTTTCTCTGCCGATGCGCAGAAGAGCGGGAAGAGGGTGTGGCCGAGCATTCCCTTGTGGATGCCGTCGCGCATCTCTTCTTCGGTAAGCGATCCCTGGTCGAAGTACTTCTCCATCAGGCCATCGTCATTCTCGGCGGCAGCTTCCAGCAGTGCCTGGTAGTACTCGCCGGCACGTTCTTTTTCGCTGTCGGGGATCTCCAGCACTTCGGGGGCGGTGGCTCCCGGCTTCCATTGGTAGTGTTTCTGTTTCAGCACATCTACGATGCCGTTGAAAGAGCTGCCGTTTCCCATCGGGTATTGCACCGGTACCACCTTGTTTCCGTAGAACTCACGTAGACCGGCCAGCGTATTCTCATAGTCAGCTTTCTCATGCTCCATCTTGTTGACCAGAAGCACCATCGGTTTTTTGAGCTCATCTACATATCGGAACTGGTTCACCGTACCCACCTCTACACCATTGGCCGCATCGATCAGCATCAGTGCCATATCGGTTACATGGAGAGCGGAGATCACTCCCCCCACAAAATCATCCGATCCGGGACAGTCGATGAAGTTCATCAGCTTATCTTTCCACTCGTAGGAGAAGACAGTGGAGAAAACAGAGTAACCATACTCTTTCTCCACCGCGAAATAGTCGCTCACGCTGTTCTTCCCCCCCACGGATCCGCGTCGTTTTATGAGACCACTCTCGAAGAGCATGGCCTCTGCGAGGGTGGTCTTTCCTGATCCGGCATTGCCAATGACGGCAATGTTCTTGATTTCGTTTGTTTTGTACACTTTCATGATTGGAATTTTTATAAAATGTATAATGTTCTCTTCGGGCTAAAAAACAAATGTTGCCCCTCAGCCTCACCCTTCCGGCTGACGAAAGGGCGAGGGTTGCGGGTTGAAGCGGTTATGGACAATTCCATATAAAATGACTTTGCAACGACGTGTGACCTGCAAAGTCAAACTGTCGTGAACAGCGCCCGCAATTTATAAAAATCGGATGAGAAAGAAAAATGTTGTAATGATGTTATGCAACATATGTTTGTGAGAGATTGCCGGGAAGTGTTAAGACATGAAACATTCGGTACCTTTCAATTGTTTACTGTGATAACAAAAAGACACACTCCGGAAATTATATTCCATCTATAGATGAGCAAACAGCAATCAGATATGAGCAAACAGCAATCGGATCAGTATTACAGTCAACCCGTTGAAGACGTTTTACGGCAGTTTGGCGTTGATCCCCATTCAGGCTTGTCAGAACAGGCAGCGAAAGAACGGCTTGAGAAATATGCTCCCAACCGGCTTGAAACCACAAAACAAAAGTCGCATTTCGCCATCTTCCTGGATCAATTCAAGAGCAGCATGGTATTTATCCTGCTGGCCGCTGCCATTATTTCGGGTGTCATTGGGGTGATGGAGGGCGAAGGGCTTGTGGAGACCTTCGTGATTCTGGCTATTCTGGTCGTGAACGCGATCATTGGCACCGTGCAGGAGGTAAAGGCACAATCGTCGCTCGAAGCACTCAACAGGATGAGTGCGCCGCATACAAAAGTATTACGCGGGGGACAGGTAGAGGAGATAGTTTCAACCGACATTGTTCCCGGTGATATTGTGGTACTCGACACGGGAGACATTATCCCGGCCGATTTGCGGCTGATTGAAACGGCAAACCTGAAGATACAGGAGTCCGCACTTACGGGTGAGTCGGTGGCAGTGGTGAAAAGCGAGGCTCTGCTGGAAGCCGGAGAGATTCCGTTGGGAGACCGGGACAACATGGCTTTTTCAACCGGTATCGTTACTTATGGCCGTGGCAAGGGTGTGGTGGTTGCCACCGGCATGCAAACCGAGGTGGGCAAGATCGCCCATATGCTGCAAAACACGCAGGACACGGAAACACCCATGGGCAAGCGGCTTGAACAACTGGGCAAGGTGTTGGGATACGTGGCGCTGGGTATCTGTGCTTTTATCTTTCTGGTGGGGCTCTTGTACGGAAACAACTGGCTTGAGGTGCTGATGATGGCGGTGAGCCTCGCCGTGGCTGCTATTCCCGAGGGATTGCAGATTGTATCGACCATTGTGCTGGCCATCGGGGTGCAGCGCCTGGTGAAACTGAACGCGATCGTGCGCACGCTGCCCTCGGTTGAAACGCTGGGAAGTACCACGGTGATCTGTTCTGATAAAACCGGCACGCTTACGCAAAACAGGATGACCGTGGTGGAAGGCTGGAGTGGCGGCAGCAGGATTGACTTTCGCAATGCTCCTCCTGGCGGTGAGCTCGACAGCGACGAGAACCTGTTGCTGCAGACCGCTCTTCTGTGTACCGATGCTCATCTGAAGGTGCTGGCAGACGGAAAACATGAAACGGCCGGTGATCCTACCGAGACGGCCATTGTAGATGTGGCGCTCGGGCTGAAGATGAACAAGCTCGCGCTGGAAGAGCAGTTCCCCCGTGTGGGGGAGGTACCCTTCGATTCCGAAAGAAAACGGATGACCACCGTCAATGAGATGAAGGAGGGCAGGTTTCGTGTAAATGTGAAAGGCGGTCTGGATGAAGTGCTTGCTGTCTCATCACATGTTGTTTTCCACGGAAAAATACGTCCTCTCACCAGTGAAGACAGGGAAACCATCCATGAAAACAACCACAGGATGGCACAATCGGCCCTGCGAGTACTGGCGGTGGCTTATAAAGATATCGATGTGCTTCCCTCAGTAATGACTCCCGAAACGGTGGAGACAGGGCTCGTCTTTGTGGGACTGCTGGGCATGATTGACCCGGCACGCCCCGAAGTGGTGGAGGCGGTGAAGAAATGTCGTACGGCAGGTATTCGCCCGGTGATGATTACGGGTGACCATCTGGTGACGGCTATGGCCATCGCCACAGAGATAGGAATATATCGGGAGGGTGACAAAGCCATCACCGGAACAGACCTGGTGGAGATGACCGACGAAGTGCTCTACCGCGATGTACGTGATTACTCTGTTTATGCGCGTGTTGCCCCCGAGCACAAGGTACGCATCGTTCGGGCATGGCAGTCGCACGGTGATATCGTGGCAATGACCGGCGACGGGGTCAACGATGCTCCGGCACTCAAGCAGGCCGATATCGGTGTGTCTATGGGCATCGTGGGGACGGAGGTGGCCAAGGATGCCTCCGATGTGATTCTGACCGACGACAACTTCGCAACCATTGTGGGGGCTGTGGAGGAGGGACGCCGTATTTACGACAACATACTGAAGGCCATTCAGTTTTTGCTATCGGCCAATGTGGGGGAGGTGCTCCTGATTTTTATCGCATCCATCTTCAACATCGGCAATCCTCTGTCACCGATCCTTATCCTCTGGATCAACCTGGTGACGGACAGCCTGCCTGCACTGGCGTTGAGCATGGATCCGGCAGAAAAAGAGATCATGACCCGTCACCCGAGGGATCCCAGGAAAGGCTTTTTTTCAAAGGGAATGATCTGGCGGATCATCTATCAGGGGGCAACCATCGGACTCATATCGCTGGCGGCCTATATGATTGGACGTAACGACGGCATTCGGGCGGGACTTGCAAATCCGGAGGCTTTGGGCAAGACCATGGCATTTGCCGTGCTGGGATTCTCCCAACTGCTTCATGTGCGCAACCTGCACTCCAACAAACGTTCTTCTTTCCGCACCAGTCTGTGGAGCAACAAATCACTTTTGGGAGCCATCTCCTTGTCCGCACTGCTGCTGCTTGCTGTGTTGCTGATTCCCGGCATGATGAACCTCTTCGGGGTAACAAGGATGGACGGCGTACACTGGTTCTACGTGATTGGTCTGTCGCTGTTACCCATCGTGGTGGTGGAGCTGGTGAAGCTGTTGAAAATAAATCACACCAGGGACGAGTATTGAGAGGTTGCGCACACAATGCAGGAAAAGAGTTGGTAAGTTAGATTGGAACAATGATCCATCTGATTTAAAATCAAATTAAAGAACCTTAATTTGCTCAATTTCCCTTTTTTTGTGCATGAAACGAGCATGAACATGTTTTTCGCACAAGTACATGATAACTGCGAGTTCCATACGACCTTAATGTAAAAGAATAAAATATTATCGTATGAAATAAAATTTTTTCTGTAATTTTGGCTTTCGAAAATTGTACTCTTCTGTGAATTCCGTCCTATTGTGATCAATCAGGTTCTCGGGTTATCATTGTATGAAGACAAAATAAAACAGGTTTATATGGAAAATTTGAATGAGGCTTTGGGGCTTTTGGCAGTGGGAATGGTTACTGTGGTTATCATTCTCTGCCTTGTGGTTGTAACCGGTAACCTGGTGATAAACCTGACCAACCGGTTCATACCGGGCAACAAAAGAACCGGGGAGAGCCATCCTTCAGGAAAGTTGGTCCCTACCAAAAAAGTGGCCGCCATAGCGGCTGTGGTGGATGTGATCACCCGCGGGAGCGGGAGGGTTGACTCCATTGAGAAGAGATGAAACCAAAAACAAATCAAACAAATATTTATGGCAAAAGAGATTAAATTTAGTCTCCTTTACAGAGACATGTGGCAGTCATCGGGGAAGTATGTCCCGACGGTGGAACAACTCACGGAAGTGGCTCCCGCGATCATTGAGATGGGTTGTTTCGCCCGTGTGGAGACCAACGGTGGGGGATTCGAGCAGATCAACCTGCTGTTCGGCGAAAACCCAAACAAGTCGGTTCGCGACTGGACACAACCCTTTAACGAAGCAGGCATTCAAACCCATATGCTGGAACGGGGACTGAACGGCATCCGGATGAGTCCGGTACCATCTGATGTGCGGCGCCTGATGTTCCAGGTCAAGAAGAAACAGGGCACCGATATTGCCCGGTCGTTTGATGGACTCAACGATCCGCGTAACCTGGAGCTCTCCATCCGTTATGCCAAAGAGGCCGGTATGATTTCTCAGGCGGCACTCAGCCTCACGGTCTCTCCGGTACATACGGTGGAGTATTACACCGCGTTGGCTGATACGCTGATTGAGATGGGTGCCGACGAGATCTGTATCAAGGATATGGCCGGTATCGGTCGCCCCGCCAGCATTGGCAAGATCATCAAACAGATCAAAACAGGCCATCCGCAGATTCCGGTACAGTATCACGGACACGCCGGCCCAGGCTTTCAGATGGCATCTATTTTGGAGGCGGCATATGCCGGAGCGGAATATATCGATGTGGCCATGGAACCGCTCTCCTGGGGTACGGGTCATGCCGACCTGCTGGCGGTGCAGGCGATGCTGAAGGATGCCGGCTTCAAAGTACCGGAGGTCAACATGAAAGCCTATATGAAAGTGCGGTCGCTGACACAGAAATATATCGACGATTTCCTGGGCTACTACATCGACCCAAAGAACAGGATGATGAATTCGCTGCTGATTGGTCCGGGTTTGCCCGGAGGGATGATGGGTAGCCTGATGGCCGACCTGGAAAATAACCTGGCCTCTCTGAACCGCTGGAAGGTGAAGAATGGACAGCCGGAGCTGACGCAGGATGACCTGCTGATCAAGTTGTTCGACGAGGTGACATATGTATGGCCCAAGGTGGGTTATCCTCCACTGGTAACACCTTACAGTCAGTATGTGAAGAACCTGGCACTGATGAATGTGCTGCAACTGGAGAAAGGCAAGGAGCGCTGGTCGATGATTGCCGACAACATCTGGGACATGATCCTGGGCAAGTCGGGCAAGCTGCCCGGTGAGCCGGCGCCCGAGATTGTGGCGATGGCGGAGGAGCAGGGACGGGCGTTTTACAACGGCAACCCGCAGGATCTCTATCCCGATGCGCTGGATACGTTCCGTGCCGAGATGAAACAGCACAACTGGGAGCTGGGTCAGGATGAGGAGGAGCTGTTCGAACTGGCGATGCACCCCGCGCAGTACCGTGCCTATAAGTCGGGTGAAGCCAAGAAAGCCTTTGAGGCCGACCTGGCGAAGCGAAAGGCTGAGGCAAAAGCTCCCGCAGCAACAACCGTGGTAACTGCTACACCTGCTGCTCCCGCCACACCCGCCGCAGAGGGTCACCCGTTTATGCCGAAGCAGCTGGTGGTGAAAGTGGACAACGAGGAGTTTGCGGTCAGCATCTCCTACCCGGGAAGTGATCATGGCGTGGCACAGTCTCCGTTGAAAGAATCTGCTTCTGTGGCACCTGTGGCGGCTGCCCAAGTAGCGGGTGCCATGAAAGAGGTACACTCTCCGCTGGAAGGGAAGTTCTTCCTGACCAAGGAGTCGTCGGAGAGCCCGCTGAAGGTGGGCGACACGGTGAAGGAGGGTGACCTGATCGGCTACATCGAGTCGATGAAAACCTACAATGCCGTCACGGCCGAAGTGAGCGGCAAGGTGGTTGAGATCTGCTTTGAGAACGGGGCCTCAGTCGATGAGGATGACATACTGGTTAAACTGCAATAGGCATGGGTGATATCTTTTCCAATATCGCGGAGATGACCGGGTTCAGCACCATGGGCTGGGAGACCATCCTGATGTGGCTGATCGCCTTTGTGCTGCTCTACCTGGGTATCAAGAAACAGTATGAACCGTTGCTGCTGGTGCCTATCGGATTTGGTGTGTTGCTGGCCAACCTGCCGGGGGCAGGACTGGGCATCGTTGATTCATCACTGGTACACAACGCCGATGGCAGCTACATGAGCCTGCTCGATATTGCCGACAAGCACGGCATCATGAATTTTCTCTATTTCGCCCTGATCAAGACCGGCATCCTGCCACCTATCATCTTCATGGGTGTGGGGGTGCTGACCGATTTCGGTCCCATGTTGCGCAATCTGAAGCTCTCCCTTTTCGGTGGAGCAGCGCAGCTGGGCATCTTCTCGGTGCTTCTCGGTGCGGTGCTGTTGGGCTTCACCTTGCCGGAGGCTGCCTCGCTCGGCATCATTGGCGGGGCAGATGGCCCCACCGCCATCTATACCACCATCAAGCTGGCGCCGCACCTGCTGGGGCCGATTGCCATTGCCGCCTACTCCTACATGGCGCTGGTGCCGGTGATCATTCCTTTTATCGCGAAGTTGCTGATGACAGAGAAGGAGTTCAAGATCCACATGAAGAAGATGGACAAGCAGTATCCGCCGAAACATGAGATCAAGCACCTGAAAACGGTGAAGATCATCTTCCCCATCGTGTTGGGGGTGATTGTATCGGTATTGGTACCCTCGTCGGCACCGCTGCTGGGGATGTTGCTCTTCGGCAACCTGGTGAAGGAGATCGGCTCCAGCACCAGTCGTCTGGCCGATGCTGCTTCCGGTCCCATCATGAATACCGCCACCATTTTCCTGGGTCTCACCGTAGGTGCTACCATGAGGTCGGATGTCTTCCTCTCGGCCCAGACGCTGGGCATCATTGTAGGGGGGCTGCTCGCCTTTGGGGTCTCGGTGGCCGGAGGAATCCTGGCGGTGAAAGCCTATAACCTCTTCTCGAAGAAGAAGAAGATCAACCCGTTGGTGGGCGCTACGGGGCTGAGTGCGGTGCCCATGGCCTCGCGCGTGGCCAACGACATGGCATTGAAGTATGACAAGTCGAACCACATCCTGCAGTACTGCATGGCCAGCAACGTCTCCGGCGTGATCGGGTCGGCGGTGGCTGCCGGTGTGCTAATCTCCTTCCTGGGGTAGGAGAGGCCCCGGTTTCTGAAAATAATGAAGGTGTGCGGTTGGTTTTTTCAGCCGCACACCTCTTTTATTTCAGCCGCGGATGATATGCCCGTGGCCAACTTTTCTGATTGTTATCGCTCGCTTCTTTCAGGGCGCGGCAGGAGCACCTTGCGGGAGAGCTTGAACTTACCGGTGCGGGGATCGATGTCGATCAGCTTCACACGGATCTTGTCACCCTCCTTGATGCCTGCATCTTCCACCTTCTCGAGTCGTTTCCAGTCGATTTCGGAGATGTGGAGCAGTCCGTCCTTGCCCGGGAGGAATTCGCAGAAGGCACCGTAAGGCATCACCGAGCGAACGGTGGCTTCATACACTTCTCCTATCTCGGGAACAGCAACGATGCCTTTGATCTTGGCCATGGCGGCATCGATGGAGTTCTTGTTGGTGGCAGAGATCTCTACGCGGCCAATGTTGTTGATCTCCTCGATGGTGATGATGGCACCGGTCTCTTCCTGGATGCCCTGGATGATCTTTCCACCCGGGCCAATCACGGCGCCGATAAAATCTTTCGGTATCTCGATCACCTCTATGCGCGGTGCGTGCGGCTTCAGGTCGGTGCGTGGTTCGGAGATGGTCTCCATCATCTTGCCCATGATGTGCTCACGGCCGGCTTTGGCCTGTGCCAGCGCCTTCTCGAGGATCTCGTAGGAGAGCCCGTCCACCTTGATGTCCATCTGTGTGGCCGTGATCCCGTCTCTGGTACCGCACACCTTGAAATCCATATCGCCCAGGTGATCTTCGTCGCCCAGGATATCGGAAAGGACGGCAAAATTCTGTCCCTTGTTTTCGGAGATCAGTCCCATGGCGATGCCGCTCACCGGTTTCTTCAGTGTGACGCCGGCGTCCATCAAGGCGAGTGTGCCCGCGCAGACGGTAGCCATGGAGGAGGATCCGTTCGATTCCAGGATGTCGGAAACCACGCGGATCACGTAGGGATAGCCCTCCGGGATCATCCGTTTCAGGGCGCGGTGTGCCAGGTTCCCGTGGCCGATCTCACGACGGCCGGTACCGCGTTGCGGCCGGGCCTCGCCGGTGGAGAAGGGTGGGAAGTTGTAATGCAGCAGGAAGCGGTCGGTACCGTGTACCAGCGCGTCGTCGATGATCTTCTCATCGAGCTTGGTGCCGAGGGTCACCGTGGTGAGCGATTGTGTCTCGCCGCGGGTAAAGAGCGCCGATCCGTGGGGACCCGGTACGAAGTCCACCTCGCTCCAGATGGGGCGTATCTCGGTGGTCTTGCGGCCGTCGAGGCGTTTGCCTTCGTCGAGGATGGAGCGGCGCATCGCCTCTTTCTCCACATCGTGGTAATATTTAGCGGCCAGTGCGGCTTTCTCTTCACGCTCCTCTTCGGGGAGTGATTCAATGAAGCTGTTCAGCACCGCCTCGAAAGCTTCCATCCGCTGGTGCTTGTCAGGGTTTTGCGAGGAAGCCACTGCGTAGGCAGGTGCGTAGCACTTGTCCCACACCAGCTTGCGTAGCTCTTCGTCGTTCTCTTCGTGGCAATAGGCACGTTTTTCGGTTTTGCCGACCAGCTCAGTGAGCTCCATCTGTGCGCGGCAATGATTCTTGATCTCCTCGTGAGCGAACTTGATGGCGTCGAGCATCTCTGTTTCCGATACCTCGTTCATCTCGCCCTCCACCATCATGATGTTGTCGAGGGTGGCACCTACCATGATGTCGATGTCGGCCTGGGCCAGCTGCTGGAAGGTGGGGTTGATGACAAATTGGCCGTTGATGCGTGCTACGCGTACTTCGGAGATGGGACCGTTGAAGGGGATGTCTGAAACGGCCAGTGCTGCCGATGCGGCGAGGCCGGCCAGCGCGTCGGGCATGTTCTCGCTGTCGGCCGAGAAAAGGATCACGTTCACGAATACTTCGGCGTGGTAATCATCCGGGAAGAGGGGTCTCAGTGCACGGTCGATGAGCCGACTGGTCAATATCTCAGAGTCGGATGGTCTTCCTTCTCTTTTCAGGAAGCCTCCGGGGAAGCGTCCTGCGGAGGCAAATTTCTCGCGGTATTCAACCGACAGCGGCATGAAGTCGGTTCCCGGGGTGGCATCTTTGGCTGCGCAAACGGTGGCCAGCAGCATCGTGTTGCCCATACGAAGGGTCACGGAGCCGTCGGCCTGTTTTGCCAGTTTCCCCGTTTCCAGCGTAATCGTGCGTCCGTCTGACAACTCGATACGCTTAACTATTGGATTTGTCATAAATAAAAGTTGTTTTTCTATACATATAAAATTCCCCAAAGTTACACAAAGTTTTGGTTTCCGGATGCATTGGTAGGGATAAATTATTGAGACGGGCAGGTTTGATGCCATTACATGATGGTTTGCAATGAAATAAAAAAAGGAGGAAACCTCTTTGTTTCCTCCTTCTTAAAAAGATTATCGTTAAACGCTTAGCGTTTTGTCACTGTCATCGGCAGACGAATTTCCACGTCGTTGTTGTACATGTCTTTGGCAGTCAGTACAAGTGTCGAGGCTACGTCAGCTGTCGGGTTGGTGGAACCTGATTTCTGAGTCAGCGTAAATGTGGTTGCACCTGCTAACGGATCGGGAGTTACAACGAAGTACTCATCCAGACCATTGGCATTACTTACCAACTTAGCAGAAATAACCTGCAAGCTGTTCAGATAAGGAGCGTCTAATTTGGCATTGTACTTGGCATCACGGGTGCTTACACCTTGGATGTGTGCCAGGTCGAACGACTTGGTGTCTCCATATTCGATCGAAGTGCTGTAAGGCAGCGGATCACTTGCTGCGAGACCAAGGTCTGCACGGGTAGCCCAATGCCATGAGTAGGTGTGGTTGTAGATATTGCTGAATACGGTCGGGAAGCTTTCGATGGTTACACGATAAGGTGTAGTCGGAGTAGCTGTAGAAATCAGACCATAGTTGTAAGCAACAGTTGTCGCATGTTGAGTGATGTTATCAACAAACGTTTTAGCTACAGCCAGCGTACCATTGCCAGTTACAGTTACAGGTACCAGGTTGCTACCGGAAACAGAAGATGCTGCAAAGGTGGTCTGGTAGTTGATGAGAAGACCTGAACCAAAGTTGAATACCTGATCCAGCGGCATGGTTCCCTGGGTAGCAGTCGGTGCTGTCCAGTTGTCAGGTACAAGATAGCTGTAGTATACGCCATCATTAGCAATCTGGTTGGTCTTCACTGAGAATCCAGCAGGTGCACCGGTCGGCAGTACCTTCTTGAAGCTTACATTGAATGTCCGAAGAACATTACCGCTAGCATTATTGATTGTCAGCGTTCCGTTGTAAATCTTGTTGTCGGTGTACTGCAGCCAGTTGTTAACCGTAGCAACAGTGTAAACCTTTTTCACGTTGGCAAAGTTGGCAGTTACGACACCAGTTCCATCAGTGCCGAACAGAATGTTGTCGTTGGCATCAAGGAAGAATGTGTGGAATGCAGGAACAACATTGTTCTGAGCAGCATCAGTTGTCCAGTTGAAGCCTGCTGCACCAGATACTGCAGACAAGGTAACGTCAACTTTTGCTGACTGTGTGGCAGTCGGAACAAGTTCGTTGGGGTTCTGAGCGGTAACAACTGTGTTGACAGCATTCCAGGAAGAAGACTGTGCACCTACGGTTACATAGAACGATTTGCCATCGGGGTCAACCAAAGTACCATCCTGGTTAACCACTACTACCCGGAAACCGATAAAGTCACCAATAGCAGAAGAAGAATTGATCTTCAGTTCAGCTACATCGTCAGCCATGTAGACCTTGTTCAGACCATCGATGCTATATGCAGACCAAGCATTCCATTCTGATGGCGCACTTTCAAGTGCATAT
This sequence comes from Proteiniphilum sp., assembly GCA_018433945.1. GTDB lineage: Bacteria > Bacteroidota > Bacteroidia > Bacteroidales > Dysgonomonadaceae > Proteiniphilum. Next base: position 54,612 of record JAHDQF010000013.1, read on the forward strand.
TTTTCATCGAGCACCACATAGTAAGCATATACCTTGTCAGCAATGGTTGCATCCAGTTTTACGCTGAATGTTTTACCTACTTCAACAGGGTAGAAAGGTAAGCCCACTCTGTTGTCAGCAGGGTCATTCACTGTTGTAGGAGTAGCAGTAGTGTTCCAAACCCCTGTATTCCACATTTGATCAACAGGAACAGTTATGCCATTTTCGCTGGTGGCATAGCGATTCTTGATGCTTTTGTAGGAGGTGAAGGTGTTACCGGTACCTACCGAGAATTCCAAGTTGTTCAGATCAGCATTGTTGTAAATTGGAACTTTGGGCGTTGCATTAATTTCAACTCCAAAATCCGAAACAATATAACGATCGGCAGGATCCTCAGATGTATCGATGCTGTTATCAATTGCAAGGGCAAAGAGATATGGTCCAGCAGTTCCAGTAACACTACCGGTAGCATCTTCAACTAATGTGCTCAGACTTGTGATATTGGCATCAGAAGGCATCTGGAAAGTCAGTGTCCAGAGACCGGTTACTGATGGTCCGCTAGCACGCAGTTTAGTAGAACGCTCAGCCTTTACAACTTGCAAGATGTCATTTATGGCATTGTTGCCGTCACGTCTGACCAGGGTGATTTTGTCCAGCATTTTGCTCAGATCAGCCGTTGCTGGGCTTACCTTTACCTCAAGCGTTGCTTCTGCATTCTGCAGACGTTGTCCACTCACGAAGGTGATGGCACCGGGGAAACCCTGACCGAAGACAGTGCTAACCCTTGCAGGAGCTGTAGAGAAATCGAGTAAACGACCTCTTTGATTCCAGTCATCATACTGATAATCGAAGGAGATACCGGTGATCATGCTGTTAGCATTGAGTGTAACAGATGCCATATCCACACCGAGCAGTTCTGCAAGGTCATCAATTCGTGCATTGACAGCTTCAATTTCGGTATCAATGTCATCCAATCTGGCAACTGCAGCATCCATCGCTTCGTTGAATGCAGTTAAGTCTGCCTTGATGTCAGCGATTTCTACTTTCAAAGCAGAAATTTCAGCTGTGAGTTCATCGTACTTCAGTTGAAGATCAGCTTTCACAGCAGCGATTTCGGTAGCATTTGCTTCGATTTCAGCAAGTTGTTCGGAAAGGGCTGTTTCAACATCCGCAATTGCAGCTGAATTACCTTCAACGACAGTTTCGAGTGCTTCCAGGTTGGCGATAGCCAATGCAAGTTCTTCTCGTACTGAGGCAATTTCAGAATCGAACAGATTTCCCAAGGCAGTAACTTCTTCCTTTGTAGCGGCCTTAGCAAGTTCAGCTTTGAGAGAAGCCAGTTCTGTATCTACCCATTCCTTGTATTCATTAAAGGTTTCAATTTTAACAACGAGCTCCAGGACTTCTTCCTTGGCAGCTTCCAGCATCTCTTTCGTTACAGAATTGGTCTGCAAAGCAGTTACGACAGCTTTGAGTTCTGTAATTTTAGCTTCCAATGCAGCAACTTCTTCTTTTGAAGCGAAGTTTTCCTTGGCCTCTACCAACTCTTGGGTAAGAGCTACAATCTCTGCCTGCAATTCTGAGAATTCAACCTTGAAAGCGGTAAGTTCTGCTTTTGCAGCAGTAAGTTCAGCCTGTAAAGCTTCTACTTCATCTTTAGTTGCTGCATTCTTCAGATCTTCTTCAATTGTTGCAACCTTTTGAGCAGCAGTAGCTGCGTTTGCTTGCACGTCGGCAATCTCTTCGTTCAAGTCAGTAATTTCAGCCTGTAGAGCCTCGATCTGCTCTTTAGATACAGCGCTGTTTTTCAAAGTATTCAGCTCCTGTGTCAAAGTAGCAATTTGTGTCTGCAGGGCAGTAATCTGTTCCTTAGAGGCACTACCTGACTCCAGAGCTGTCAGCTTTGTCTTTGCTGTATTCAACTCGTTTTGCAGAGCTGTGATCTGGCCGGTCAACTGAGTCTGCAATGCTGTCAGGTGAGACTGTTCCAACTTACTGCTCTTCAATGCGGTGAGATCAGCGTCCAATCTGTCGATGTCATCATCATAGTCTTTACAGGATGTAACTGTCACAAATGCGCCAATTACTGCAAAGATAAATAACTTAAAAAATAACTTTTTTTTCATACACTAAAATTGTAATAATAATAAATTAAGATATTGCACTTTTCTGTTCCCTATTTGGTTTTAAAGTTTTTTCGTTTGTTACTTAATAGACAATTCCGCAAGTGTCGGGCGGAGTTTGTTTACTGATTCTTTCCTGAATAAATTGAATGCTTTTTCAGATCCTCCTCCTTTCTTTCTTTATACGTGTTAACCACACTATTCAGCTTTTTCGAAATGCATCTTATGTAATGTCTCTTTAAACTCAGGCGAGGGTGTGAACACTACTCGCATATTCTTGATGTGATTGGCAGTGAAGCTGCCCGGGTCATCCACCCCTTCGCTCGATAAAGAGAGACGCAGCGTGCCAAAATTGTTCAGATTCACGCTGTAGCCCTCTGTCAGGTATCGGGGAATCTCGTCCACCATATTCTCAATCACATTCATCACATCGCCCCGGGACACGGAGGATTTTCCTGCTATCCCTTTGCTCAGCTGGTAATTGTTGATGGTACCAGCTTTCACCGGGCTGGCATACCACTTGCGGGGGGTGCCAGGTTCGAGCGGATTGGCCTTTTGAATTAGTTTATACTTCATACACGTATGTTTTTTTGTTTTATATTATCCACTCGGTGACGGTCAAACGACAATATGAGAGCATCGCTTTTCAAAAGAGTGACTTTTATCGCTGTTCCCTGCATTTGTTTCATTTCTGTTACGCTTGGCGTAATTTTGCTGTCCGTTTCTCGATTTAGCTCAGACCGTTTGTCGTTTTTTCGTTTGAACCGTTTTATGGTCTCTGACCGCTTGGAGATTTTGATTTCTCCTTATCAACGCCACGTTTATTGGTGGCAAACATACGCTTTTCTCTTTGCTTTCGTTAGGATTTATGTTTTAAATTATAGTACAATTTACGCTTTAACATTTTCAATATATAGTATAACCCACGCAGAAAATAACAATAAACTGTTGACATGCAAACATGTATATATGCTATTTGTCTGCGTCAGATTTATTTTTAATTCTACTGTTTTTTTCAATCTATTTTCATATTCTTATGCCCCGACGGACACATTCTTTTAGTTTTTTTCTTTATCTCCGCACCAGCAATGAGTCGGGACTAGAGTGAATATTTTCTACAAATATACAACTTTGTTGTTGAAAACAAAAAAAGTTTAATAAAATATGCCCTGCATTCACCGATATTTTTCATTTCATCCTTTGCTGATACCCGGAAGTCGCTGGTATTGAGTAGGTGTAACACCGGTATGCTTTTTGAAAATTCGTGAAAAATAATTGACATCATAGATGCCACACTCTGCAGCCACCTCCCCGATTGCTTTATGCTGTGAAGCCAGGATTTTCTTCGCATGTGCCATCTTCACCTGCAGGATATAGGTGGAAGAAGGTTTGCCTGCCACGCTGTTCAGTCGCCTGTTCAGCTGTGAGAGACTCATCGCCAGTTCATCGGCCAGCATCTTCGGGGAGAACTCCGGGTTCCGGATCTCACGATGGATGATATCGGTCACCTGTCTTAGGAAATCCAGTTGCTGACTTTCCAGTTCATCTTTAACCTCGTTGACCGGATGTGCGCGTTGGTATTTCTCCCTTAACAGATTCCTCGATTCCAGAAGTTTCTCAACCTGTAATCGTAACTCTTCGCCACGGAATGGTTTGGAGAGGTAAGCATCTGCACCACTTTGAAGTGCTTCCAGTCTGTCTTCAAGCCCGTTGCGGGCAGAGAGGATGACCACCGGTATGTGATTGAGCAATGGAGATGAGCGGAACAAACGGCACAAATCCAATCCGTTTTTTTGTGATATGTTGCCGTCGGCAATCACGATGCCGGGAGGTGTCTTCAGTGCTAATTCATGTGCCATGTCACATCTGGGTACTGTAAGAAGGTTGTAGCGGTCACGGTTGAACAACGTGTGGATATAAAGTGCCGTGTCGTTGTTCTCTTCCATCAGGAGGATCATCTCTCGGGGATCATTTTCGTGGATAACAGGGTTGTCAGCATTGTCAGCCATCACCATCTCTGTTTCAATGATCTCTTTTAACGGATCGAAAGGAACCACCTGAGGAAATCGCACTGAAGAAGAAACAGTAACCTTGTCGTTCCGTATGGGCAGCTGAATGCTGAATGTGGTGCCTTTACCCTCACTGCTGTTCACTCTGATGCTCCCGTGCAACTGCGATACCAGGTGCTTGCTCAACACAAGTCCTGTTTCAATTGTTGCTGACTCACCCTTGACATTGTTACAGTAAAAGGGATCAAAAACATATGGCAGCTCTTTTCTGTTGATACCTTTCCCGTGATCCACCACCTTGATCGTGAATTGTTTCTGATCTCTGCGTTGCCGTTCCACGATGAGAAAGATCCTGGACCCTTCACAACTGCTTTCCAATGCCTTGTTCAGTAGTAGTTGCAGGATCTGCTGGAGATAGGAGGGATGAAAGTCGGTTTCAATCTGCGTCTCCTCGCTGAAAAATACCAACTCCACCCCTTTCTTACGGCTGTAAAGAAGAAAGGATTCAGCCACCATTTCCAGAAATGCAACAATGTTTCCATGCTTCCATGCATCCGGGGCATCTGTTGTCTCATAACCGGTCACCACTTGCATCCGATTGGCAAGGTCGTTCAGTATCTTTCCTTGTCGCTCTATTGCTTCCAGGTAAGAGTGAGCGTTGTTACCCGTTTGATTCTCCTCCTGCAGATGGCGGCTCAGCCCCTGGATGATGTTAAGGGGGGAGCGGAATTCATGAACCAACCCCTGAAAAAAGTTTGTGCGCAGTTTTTCACTTTGCTGCAGCCGCTGAAGGGTGCGGTTGCGTTGCATCAACATGACAAGCAATATCATTGCAGTTGCTGCTAGCAGCAGGATGATGATCAGATAGGGCATCAACAGAGCCATGTTATCCGGTGAGAAGATGATCCGTTTGTTCACGAGTATTCCAGTTAGCACAAAAGAAACAGCATTTTTCGACTGCAATATTAGCACTTATTTTATGAAAAACAAAAAAGTGTGTAAAATTTGTGCTGGTGACAGGAAAATGAATCTTAACGGATACGGCAGGTATATGTGAGAATCGATACGCAATAATCAATGAGACTTAACAATCATTTTCACTTTTTTGTTCTCCAAAAAAGCAGTAAGTTTGCATCCTCAATCAAAAAAAGATATGAAGAATTACGGTTTGTATATTGTTTGCCTGTTGCTGGGAATTGGCACGATGGCAGGTTGTTCAAAGGGTGACCGGTTCACGGTGGAAGGGAATATCACCAACGCCGAAGGTGACACGCTCTACCTGGAACAGCGTGCGCTGGCAGGAGTGGTTCTGCTCGATTCTGCGGTACTCAATGAGAAGGGTAAGTTTCGCTTCCGACAGTTGGCACCGGTCAACCCTGAGTTCTTTCAATTGCGTTTGGGAACCCAAACGGCCGCTTTCGCGGTGGACTCATCCGAGACACTCAGGGTCACAGCCGATGGTGCCGATCTCTACCGCTCATTCAAAGTGGAGGATTCACCCACCAACGATCAGCTCCGACAGGTGGACAGGTTGGTGAGCGAGACCGCCACGGCACTCAGACAGCTGGAAGAGGAGCACAAAGCCGGATCAATCGATGATATGGCTTTCATCAACCAACTCGACACCGCACTGCTCAACTATAAGCGAGAGATCACGAAACTGATCCTGGGCAATCCCTCGGGGGCGGCTGCCTACTACGCCCTGTTTCAGAAGATCAACAACTTCCTGATTTTTGACCCCTATACACGGCAGGATTACCCGATGTTCGGGGCGGTGGCCACCTCCTGGAACCATTACTATCCGGATACAGAGAGAACGCGCCACCTCTATGAGTTCACCACGAACGCGTTGAAGGTGCGCAGACAGCAGGAGCAACGAGCGGAGCTGCTGGAGAACGCTGTGCCCGAGACAGGCTCGGGACTGCCCGACATCCAGTTGCCGGCTGTCAAAGGTGAAAAGGTGGCTCTCTCCTCTCTGAAAAGGAAGGTGGTGCTGCTGGACTTCACGGTCTATAGTGCCGACTTTTCGCCCAGGCACAACATGGATTTGAATGGTATCTATGAACGGTACAAAGAGAGAGGGTTTGAGATTTACCAGATCTCATTCGACTCGGATGAACATTTCTGGAAGACGGCTGCCAGCAACCTGCCCTGGATCACTGTGCGCGATCCCCAATCGGTCAACTCCAGGCTGCTCCCTATGTATAATGTGAGAGAGATACCCACAGCTTTTATTCTAGATCGTGATGGCGATGTCGTTGCACGCATCGAGGCGTTTGACCAGCTGGAAAGTGAATTGAAGAAGCTGCTCTGAAACTTTTTCCGGAAATTTTATTTTTTTTGGAATAAAGTTTTTATCTTTGTGGCAATTACATCATGGAAAAAGGGAGTTCCGGTCTTGTTGAAAGAGGCCGGAATTCTTTTTCTTTGCATTGTTTTTAAAAACAAAAAAATAAGAACGAAGAGATAAATTGTTATGGCTATAACTTACATGACCGAAGAGGGTCTTCGGAAACTAAAAGAAGAACTGATAGAGCTCGAATCTGTGAAGCGTCCCGAGATATCGCGCCAGATTGCAGAGGCGAGAGACAAAGGGGATCTCTCTGAGAACGCTGAGTATGATGCCGCGAAGGAAGCACAGGGCATGCTGGAGGCGAAGATCGCCCAGCTGAAAAGCCTGATCGCCAGTGCCCGTCTGATCGACGAGAGCAGCATCGGTACCGACGAGGTGCAGATCATGAACAAGGTGACCATTCGCAACACCCAGAACAAGAAGACCATGACCTACACCCTGGTGTCGGAGAGCGAAGCCGACCTGAAAAGCGGGAAGATCGCGATAAACACCCCCATTGCCCAGGGACTGATGGGCAAGAAGGTGGGTGATGTGGCTGAGATCAAGGTTCCTTCGGGAACCATGACATTTGAAATTGTGGAAATATCAATCTGAAGAATCATGGCAACCATTTTTAGCCGGATCATCGCGGGTGAGATCCCCTCATACCGGATCGCCGGGGATGACCGTTTTTATGCTTTTCTGGATATCAAACCGATGCAGCCTGGGCATACCCTGGTGGTGACCAGGCAGGAAACCGACTACCTGTTCGATTTAGATGATGCGCTGTTGGCCGATATGATGCTGTTTGCCAAAAGAGTGGCCAGGGCCATCGAGAAAGCGATGGCATGCCGCCGCGTGGGGATGATGGTGATCGGCCTCGAGGTGCCGCATGCACACATTCATCTGATCCCGATTCAGCAGGAGGGGGACATGAGCCTTGCCCGTAAAAGAGTCGAACTGAGTAGTGAGGAGTTGGAACAGATCGCGGAGAAAATACGGAACGCTTTTGATAAATAATTCGGATTTCCCTATTGGGACGATGTGTGACACCAGAAAAAGCCGGCATGCCGGCTTTTTCTGGTGTTGGAATTTGTCAGATTTTCCGGATACGGACACCCCTGACAAAATGGCACTCCCCCTTCTCCAGAATCAGGTCGGCCCGGAAGCGGGTGGGGAGGATGTTCTGTTGCAGGTTCACCAGGTTGATCTCATCCCACACCTCGTTGGCGAATTTCATCAGCTCCTCCTCGGTGTAGGTGGCGTAGCGGTGGAAGTAGGACTCCGGGTTCCGAAAGGCAGTCTGCTGCAGCTTCTTGAAACGCTCCAGGAACCACTCCCGTAGGTTGCGTTCGCTGGCGTCAACATAGATCGAGAAGTCGAAGAAGTCTGAGACGAACACCCTGCGCTTCGGTTCCCTGGCTGTGTTGACCTGCAGCACGTTGATCCCCTCCACGATCAGGATATCGGGACGCTCGAAGGTCTGTATCTTCCCCTCCAGCACATCGTAGGCGAGGTGGGAGTAGAGCGGCACCTCAAGCGTCTCCTTACCTGATTTGACACTTGCCAGGAAGGCCAGCAGCCGCTTGGCGTCGTAACTCTCGGGGAACCCTTTCCGGTTAAAAATGCCCCGCCGTTCGAGCTCCGCATTGGGATATAGGAAGCCGTCGGTTGTAATCAGCTCTACCTTCGGTGATCCGGGTGTCATGGAAAGCAGTTTTTGCAGCACACGTGCCGTGGTGCTCTTCCCTGCGGCTACGCTGCCGGCAATGCCGATGATGTAGGGGATGGGCTGGCTGGTGTTGTGGAAGAACTGATCGCGATCGTTGTGCAGGTTGCGGTAGTGGGTCAGGTGGATCTGCAGCAACCGGATCATCGGGATATAGATCTCTTCCACCTCTTCGGTGGTGAGCGGTTCATTCAGAGCTTGCAGCTGGGTGAGATCGATGTCGGAAACAGGAAACATGGGATGTTCCTCCAGCCTGCTCCACTCTTTGCGCGTGAAAGCACGGAAAGGAGAGTAGGTAACCTCGTAGGTTTTGTTCATTTTCTCATACTTTTCTCGCTGCAAATATACTGAAAAAGTGCAAAAAAAGGAATCACGCTCCCGGTGATCCCCTTTTTTTCTGCCAGTGTATCTGTGGTGCCGTTATTCAGATCCTCTCAAAGCTTCGCTTTACAAAGCTGTTCAATGCCTCACCTTTCAAAAGGCCTCCCGCCAGCAATGCCAGATCTATCATCTGTTTGAGCTTTGCATCTGCCGCAACTGTTGCCATCAGCTCCTCTTTCTCTTTGGATTCACTTTGGGTGATTAACTCTTTGATATAGGGGTGATCGGCATTGAGTACCAGTTGGTAGCTATCTGGCATCTCCCCGTAGAAAGCCATCTGCTGCTGCATGGCAGCCATCTCTTTCATCCGGCGTGAAAACTCGTTCTGTGTGATCTGCACCGGCTTTGAGTTTTCACCCAGTGCCTTGAAATCGACACTGAACTCGCTTTTCTCGATGACCGGTAGTTGCGCTTTCACCACCTCGCTGAGAAGCTCTTTCTGTTTCTCGCTTAGCTCCGGAGCGCTCCTTTCATCTTTCTCGATGATGTGCTCAATGATGTCGCTGTCAACCCGCACGAAACGAGTCTTATCCAGTTTCTGCTCCAGCAGACCCATCCAGTGAACATCCAGCTGTCCGTTCATCAGCAGGACATCATATCCTTTCTCCCGCGCAGCTTCGATGGAGGAATATTGTTCCTGCAGGTCGCTGGCATATAGCCAGATCAGGTCGCCCTGCTTGTCGGTCTGGGACCCTTTGGTCAGCTCTTTGTACTCCTCCAGGGTGAAGAATTTCTGTTCACTGTTCTTCACCAGCGCGAACTTGACAGCGCGATCGTAGAACTTATCCTCTGAGAGCATCCCATATTCGATGAAGAGCTTCAGGCTATCCCATTTCTCCTCGAACTGGGAACGCTCTTTCTTGAAGAGCTCCTCCAGCTTGTCGGCAACCTTCTTGGTGATGTGGTTGGAGATCTTCTTCACGTTCTGATCGCTTTGCAGGTAGGAGCGTGAGACGTTCAGCGGAATGTCGGGCGAGTCAATCACCCCATGCAGCAGCGTGAGGAATTCCGGTACGATCCCCTCTACCGAGTCAGTCACATATACCTGGTTGCTATAGAGCTGTATCTTGTTGCGCTGCAGGTCAAGGTTGCTCTTGATCCTGGGGAAGTAGAGGATACCAGTCAGGTGAAACGGGTAATCCACGTTCAGGTGGATCCAGAAGAGCGGCTCATCGCCGAACGACATGGGGTAAAGGGTGTGGTAGAACTGAAGGTAATCTTCATCTTTGAGCCCCGCCGGTTTCTGCTTCCAGAGAGGGTTCACCTCGTTCACCACGTTGTCTTCCTCCGTGTCCACATACTTGCCATCCTTCCACTCCTGCTTCTTGCCAAACACCACCGGCACCGGCAGGAACTTGCAGTACTTCTTCAGCAGCGACTCAATCTTCTCCTTCTCCAGGAACTCCTTGTTCTCGTCATCGATGTGGAGGATGATATCGGTGCCGCGATCTGACCTGCTTGTCTCTTCGATGGTATACTCAGGTGTGCCGTCGCACGACCATTTGACGGCAGCAGCTTCCTCATTGTACGATTTGGTGATGATCTCCACTCTCTTTGCAACCATGAAGGTGGAGTAGAAGCCCAGTCCGAAGTGTCCGATGACCGCGTTGCTGTTCTCCTTGTAACGCTCCAGGAAGTCGTTGGCCGAAGAGAGCGCAATCTGGTTGATATATCTGTCCAGCTCATCGGCCGTCATTCCAATACCCCGGTCTGAGACAGTGACGGTCTTTTTCTTCTTGTCTACAGAGACCCGTATCGAGAGATCGCCCAACTCACCCTTGAACTCGCCCACATCGGCGAGGGTCTTGAGCTTCTGTGTGGCATCTACTGCATTGGAAACAATTTCGCGAAGAAAGATCTCATGATCACTGTAGAGAAATTTCTTGATGATGGGGAAGATGTTGTCGGTGGTGACACCGATCTGTCCTTTTTGTACCATATAGCTATTTTTTATAGAATTATTTCTGCTTTGATGAAATTGCAAATAGTGTGCCATGGTTCTCAAAAAAAAGAGGCTGCCAAAGGATGGGTTGATTGCTGCTTTTTATCTATAAAACAATTTGATTGATACTATTTATCATTTATAGAACGGCTGTATTGCCGCCAATCAGATCATTAAAACCTATATTATCAGTAAGATATGATGTGATGGCCAGCTATTAACAATCATTAATCGTTTTTCGTTCAACAAACAGGGTTGGATTTGAATATAATTTTTTACATTTGCAAAGAGAACGGTCATTTAACACAATTAAAAATCAACGCTTATGAAGACAAAAAAATCTTTCGAGAAACAGCTGTTGAGTTTGCAGGACAATATGTTCAATTTTGCACTGACACTGACTGCCGACCGGGAAGAAGCGAAGGATCTCTTGCAGGAGACGACGCTCCGGGTTTTGGATAACAGGGAGAAATATTACGAAAATGTCAATTTCAAGGGCTGGGTCTTCACCATCATGCACAATATCTTTGTGAATAACTACCGCAAGATTGTGAGAAGTCAGACCATCATTGATAAAACAGAAAACCTCTATCATCTGAACATGCCGCAGGACTCCGGCTTTGATACCCCTGATGGTGCCTACACCATCAAAGAGATCAACAAGGCGATCAACAGCTTCACCGATGAATACAAGGTGCCATTTTCGATGCATGTCTCCGGCTTCAAGTATGAGGAGATTGCCCGTCACCTGGAGCTGCCCATCGGTACGGTGAAGAGTCGGATCTTCTTTGCCCGCAAGCGACTACAGGAGATGCTGAAAGATTTCCGTTACTATTCGGAATGATGAAGCGACAGAATATAAATGAAAAGACCTCTTTCCCGGAAAGAGGTCTTTTCGCTTACAACAAAAGCGGTATCTTTGCTTCCGCGGAAGATGGATTGTTCCAATAAACAGGTTATACCTCCCCCAAAAGATCAGCTATGGAGATTGTATGGTTGTTGCTCTCACTTGTAATTCTTTATTTTGGTGCCGAAGGGTTGGTGTCGGGAGCTGCCTCACTGGCCAAGCGGATCGGTATCAGCCCCCTGGTGATTGGACTCACCATTGTCTCCGTGGGGACCAGTGCGCCAGAGCTGCTGGTCAGCGTGAAGGCCGCCCTCAACGGGCAGGGTGCCCTCTCTGTGGGGAACGTGCTGGGATCTAACTTCTTCAACCTGGGCATCATCCTTGGCATCTCTGCGCTGATCTACCCGCTTGCGGTGAAGCGGCAGCTGCTCAGGCTCGATGTGCCGGTGATGGTGCTTTCCTCACTGCTTTTTTTGCTCTTCTTCCACGATTCCACCATCTCCCGCCTGGAGGCGTTGATCTTCGTGCTGATCATTGTTTCCTATATCACCTATATGCTGATCACTTCGAGCAAAGAAAAACCTGCACAGAAGGGTGAAGAGGAGGATGAGATCAAGATAAGCAAGCACTGGCTGCTCGATATGCTCTTTATCGGTGTGGGAATGGCTGCGCTGGTCTATGGCTCCGACCTGCTGGTGGTGAACGCGGTGATCATTGCCGGATGGTTGGGCATGTCGGATGCATTGATCGGACTCACCATTGTCGCAGCCGGAACCAGCATGCCGGAGCTGGCTACTTCGGTGGTGGCGGCGCTCAAGAAACGTTCCGACATTGCCATTGGAAACGTGGTGGGATCCAACATTTTCAATATTTTCCTGATCCTGGGTGTCACCGGACTCATCGCACCCCTGCATACAACCGATATCAACTATGTGGATGGACTCTTTAACCTAGGCATCGGCGTGTTGCTCTGGCTCTTCATGAAGCGCAGCTCACGCATCAGACGCAGCCAGGGGGCCATCTTCCTGGGGGCTTACCTGATCTACTTCACCTACAAGCTCTTTCTTATTTAGCAACCGATAAATCTTTGGCGTGGGCCACTTTCTCAGGGAGCAGTGCCAGTTCGAGCACTTCCCTTACATCATTCACGTAGTGGAAAGTGAGTCCTTTCAGATAATCGGGCTTGATCTCCTCAATATCCTTTTTGTTTTCACTGCAGAGGATCACATCCTTGATGCCTGCCCGCTTGGCGGCAAGAATCTTTTCACGGATACCGCCCACCGGTAACACCTTGCCCCGCAGCGTGATCTCGCCGGTCATCGCCAGGTTGGGGCGTACTTTGCGTTGTGTGAATGCCGAAGCCAATGAGGTGATCATGGTGATTCCCGCCGACGGTCCATCCTTGGGGATTGCTCCCTCCGGCACATGGATATGGGTATTCCAGTTTTCAAATATTTCCGGGTCGATCGCCAGCTCCTCTGCATGTGAACGGATGTACTCCATGGCCAGCATGGCCGACTCTTTCATCACCTCGCCCAGATTACCGGTAAGCGTCAGTTTGGCTCCCTTGCCGCGGCTCAGTGAGCTCTCCACGAAGAGAATTTCTCCACCCACCGCGGTCCAGGCAAGGCCTGTTACCACCCCGGCATACTCATTCCCCTGGTAACGATCGCGGCTGTACTCTTCTACCCCCAGATATTCACGCAAATCCTGCACCTTAAGCGAACGGGGGTAGGGTTCATCAGCGGCGATATGACGCGCCACACGACGCATGATTTTGGCAATCTTCTTGTTCAGCTCGCGCACCCCTGACTCGCGGGTGTAGTTTTCAATGATGTGCTGCAGCGTGGGTTTGGGAATCGTGAACGCCCCTTTTTCGATGCCATGGTTCAGCAGTTCCTTGGGTACCAGATGGCGGTGAGCGATCTCAATCTTCTCCTCGGTAATGTACCCTCCCACGTTGATCAGCTCCATGCGGTCGAGCAGTGGCTGCGGGATGCTGTTCAGGTTGTTGGCCGTGGCAATGAAAAGCACCTTCGACAGGTCGTAATCTATGGAGAGGTAGTTGTCGTGAAACGCCATGTTCTGCTCCGGGTCAAGCACCTCGAGCAACGCGGAGGAGGGATCACCATGGAAGTCATTGCCGATCTTATCTACCTCATCGAGTACGAATACCGGGTTGGAGGTACCCGCTTTCTGGATGTTCTGGATGATGCGCCCCGGGATGGCACCGATGTAAGTGCGGCGATGGCCGCGGATCTCCGCTTCATCATGCAGTCCCCCCAACGACATCCGCACGTACTTGCGGTTCAGCGCCTCGGCAATCGACTTGCCAAGAGAGGTCTTTCCCACTCCCGGGGGCCCGTAGAGGCAGAGGATCGGCGACTTGAGGTCGCCTTTCAGCTTCAGCACCGCCAGGTGCTCGATGATCCGTTCCTTCACCTTTTCCATGCCGAAGTGGTCACGGTCCAGGATCTTCTGCGCATGTTTCAGGTTGAAATTATCTTTGGAATATTCGTTCCAGGGAAGCTCCACGATGGTCTGCAGGTAGCCGTATTGTACCGAATAGTCGGGCGACTGTGGGTTGAGACGTTCCAGTTTCAGCAGCTCCTTCTCGAAGGTTTCCGCCACGGCGCTGCTCCATTTCTTCTTTGCCGCCTTCTTGCGAAACTCATCAATCTCAATCTGTTGGGTGTTTCCTCCCAACTCCTCCTGTATGGTCCTGATCTGCTGCTGCAGGAAGTACTCTTTCTGCTGCTTGTTGAGATCCTCCCTTGTTTTCATCTGGATATTCATCTTCAGTTCCAGAATCTGTGATTCCCGGTTGAGGATCATCAGCAAGCGATAGGCCTGCTCCTTCTCGTCACGGATGCTCAGCAGCTCCTGCTTCTCCCTGCTGTCGATAGGCAGGTTGGTACCACAGTAGCCGATTAGCATATCGGAGAATGCTTCGCTCAGGATGGTCTGTAACAGCTCCCTGGGCGGATCGCCCAACATCTGTAACATATGCACCATCGCCTCCCGGATGGAGTCCAGGATCGCTTTGTATTCCTTGTCATCTTTCTGCGCCTTGATGCTCTCTATGATCCGGTAGGTTGATTTCATAAAGGGTGTGGTCTGTGTGAGCTCCTGCCACTCAAACCGTTTTTTTGACTGTACGATGATGCTCAGGTTGTCGTCGGCCAGCTCGATCACGCGGATCACCTCCGCCAGTACGCCCATGCGATACAGGTCACCACCTTCAGGCTCCTCCACGGTGGCATCTTTCTGGCATACCAGGCCAATGTAACGTTGTGTCTTATCCAGCGACCGGATCAGCGCCAGTGAACTCTTCCTCCCTACAGAGATAGGCAGCGTACTGCCGGGAAAGACAATGGTGTTGCGTAGTGGCAACAGCGGCAGCGACTCTTTCAGATCCGCTTCATCAATCTCAGTGCTACCATCGATGAAATCGCTGGCAATAAAGGAGATCACGTTGGATTCACTCTCTTCTGTGAGGATACTATTTTTTTTGAATGGATTCATATTCTTCATTTCGTTCTGTGCTGAAAACTGAAAATTGACTATATTTGTTTTCCTGTACCTTATGGCGTGACAAATTCCGTGCCAAAGAGGTATGATGAAGGTGCATGATGTCAAATTCCTCTTTCCGTTTCAAGCAGTTTACCATTTATCATGACAGGTGTGCCATGAAAGTGGGTACTGATGGGGTGCTTCTCGGTGCCTGGGCATCGGTAGATCATGGTATCCATATATTGGACGTGGGCACCGGTTCGGGGTTAATAGCCCTGATGCTGGCACAGCGCAACATGAATGCGGAGGTCACGGCAATTGATATCGATCAGAATGCCTTTCTGCAGGCCCGTGACAACGTGAATGCTTCACCTTACATGAAGAGGATCAATGTGATCAACACTTCCTTCCAGCAGTTTGCACTTCATCCTCCCCGGCTTTTCGATCTGATTGTTTCCAATCCTCCCTTCTTCTCCCGTTCCCTGCTTCCTCCCGATGCCGGAAGAGCACACGCACGACATTCCGTCAGTCTTTCGCTCGATGATCTTTTGCACGGGGCGGACCGTTGCCTCTCACCGGAGGGCCGACTGGCACTGATCTTGCCTGCTGACAGGTTGCCTGAACTGCTGCAGATGTCGGAATCACGTTCTTTCTGCCTGCGAAGGCTGACGCGTGTGGTGCCTGCACCAGGAAAACCTGTTCGCAGGGTACTGGTTGAGCTTTCACGGAGTGAAGGGATGCTGGAGGAGACCCAACTGTTGATTGAGGAGTCGCGTCATCACTATACACCTGAGTTTGCAGCGCTGGTTCGCGATTTCTACCTCAACCTCTGAAAAAAAAAGATGCGTAACCTGCTTGCAAGGTAGTGAAACACAAATTTTGGGCAAAAAAGCGCTCATCCTCACCCGTAAGTCACAAAATTGTAGTAATTTTGGCGTCTTAAATTCCATAATTGTGAAAGAAGTGATCACTATCAAAGACAAAGCGTTCGAGATGTTCATTGAGCAAGAGGTTATAGAACAGGGGATTAAACGTATTGCCAGCCAGATGAACGCCGACCTCGTGGGGAAGAACCCCATATTTGTGGCGGTACTCAATGGTGCTTTCATGTTCGCAGGTGAGCTGATGAAAGAGGTGACCATCCCCAGTGAAATTACTTTTGTGCGCCTGGCCTCTTACCATGGAACCACTACCACGAATAATGTAAAAGAGGTGCTTGGCCTCAACGAAAGCATCGAGGGAAGGAATGTTGTGATCGTTGAAGATATTGTTGACAGTGGGAACACCATGGTCTCACTCCTGGAGCAGATGAAAACGCTTTGTCCCCGTGATGTCCGGATTGCGACCCTGCTTTTCAAGCCTGCTGCGCTGAGACAGAAGCTTCATCTCGATTATGTTGCGCTGGAAATCCCCAACGACTTTATTGTTGGCTATGGTCTTGATTATGATGGTTACGGAAGAAATCTGAAGGATATTTATAAAATGAAATAGTGCGCTGCCTGTCTCTTATGATCAAAGAATGTAAAATCCGCCTCAAATAGAAGAACGAACCATTAATAAATCTATTTTTCCTAATTTTATCCCCGAAAAAGGAGGTGATAAAAAAAAAATGCCTATTTTTGCATGAGAAGCTGACTTGTAATAAAAAGAAGTAGATAAAAAAAATTCAAAATGGACAAAGATGAAGTAAAAAAATCGCCAAAAGCGGATTTGGAAGTGCATCGAAGCACCTATTTCCTGATGGGATTTGTGGTGGGGCTTTCACTCCTTTTCTTCGCTTTTGAATGGTCCACACGAACCAGAAAACTGGACGAGACTGTCATCGTACAGGATGTGTTGGCCGAAGAAGAAATTGAGATTACTCGTCGTGAGCCCACTCCTCCCCCTCCCCCTCCCCCTCCGGAACCAGAAACGCCCGAGATCATTGAGGTGGTAGAGGAGAAGGTGGAAACGAGGCTGGAGATCAAGACGGAAGATGACCAGTCACAAAGACAGCTACAGACCTACGTGCCACCCCCACCTCCAAAGCCCAAGGAGGAAGAGGTGACCGAAGAGATCTTCGTGGTGGTGGAGAACCAACCTGAATTCCCGGGTGGCAATGCTGCCATGATGAAGTTCCTCAGCGACAACATCAAGTATCCGGTGATTGCACAGGAAAATGGCATCCAGGGTCGTGTGATCTGTAACTTCGTGGTGGAAAAGGATGGTAGTATTACCGACGTGCAGGTGGTGCGTGGTGTGGACCCCTCCCTTGACAGGGAAGCGGTGAGGGTGATCCAGATGATGCCCCGCTGGAAACCTGGTAGACAGCGTGGACAGGCAGTACGTGTCCGTTTCACCTTGCCGGTGGTGTTCCGCCTCCAGAACTGATAAGAGACATTCTAAGCGAGAAGCTGCTTTTGTGATACAGAAGCAGCTTTTTTTACTCTTACTCACCTTAATCCATGCCAATCGTCATGAATGATAAGATTATACTGTTTGAAAAGAAGATCAGAGAAGCGATCGGAGCAGTATTGCATCAGGAGGAGCCCGATACCCTCTTTGCCCCTGTTCGTTATATCCTTTCCATCGGTGGCAAACGCGTTCGCCCCTTGCTTACCCTCCTTGCTGCCGACATGTTTGGCGCTGATCCGGAGATCGCCTTGGAACCGGCCCTGGCAGTAGAGATCTTTCACAACTTCTCACTGTTACACGACGATCTGATGGATCATGCCGATCTGCGACGCGGCATGCCCACAGTGCATTGTAAATGGAATGTCAACAGTGCTATTCTGTCGGGCGATGCCATGATGATTGAGTCTTACCGTCATGTGACAAAGGTGCCGTCACACCTCCTTCCGCAGGTGCTTGATGTTTTCTCCAACATGGCAATGGATATCTGTAAAGGGCAGCAGTATGACATGGATTTTGAATCGCGGCTTGATGTCACTGAAGCTGATTATCTCGAAATGATCCGTCTCAAGACAGCTGTGTTGTTAGGCAGTGCGCTCAAAATTGGCGCAATCGTGGCAAAGGCTTCACCCCACGACGCGGAGTTGCTTTATGACTACGGCATTCATATCGGCCTTGCTTTTCAACTGAAAGATGACCTGCTGGATGTTTATGGAGATCCGCTGACTTTCGGGAAAAAAATTGGAGGAGACATCCTGGCCAATAAGAAGACTTTCCTTCTGATTAAAGCACTCAGTAAAGCCGATGAGGTACAACGGGCAGCACTTGAGAGATGGATTACCGCAGCCGATTATGATCCTGAGGAGAAGATCAACTTTGTTAAAAATATCTATGATCAATTAAATTTGAAAATTATTGCTGAGAATCTGATTGAAAAGTACTACCTTGCATCTTTGGATCTGCTCTCCTCCGTGGGGGTGGCAGATAATCGGAAAAAGGATTTATGCTGGTTGTCGGAGAACCTGATGTACCGGGAAAAATAACAAAAAGATGCAACAAAGGGAATGCCCTATCGTAGATTACCCAATACGGACAATGCACGCATCAAGGCACTGCATACATTGATAGAGAAAGCTGCAGAAACCGACTTTCAACAATTACCCCTCTCACCGGCGCTGCTTACCGAAGCGCAAGAGGTGTTGACCAGGCTGGAGCGATTGTCGGCTCGTTATCAGCAGACGTACACCTTACAGGTAAAGGCCAACAAGCAGTTTCTCGTAAAGATGAAGAATGTTCGCATGTACCTCTCTCACTTTGTACAGGTTTTGTATCTCTCTGTCATCCGTGCCGAGATCAAGGAAGAGCAGCTGGCATATTACGGACTGGGGAGTGAGAAGTTGGTCGTACCCGATATGACCACCCATGAACAGATTCTCTCCTGGGGGGAGAAGATTATCGAGGGTGAAAACGAACGTATCTCCCGGGGTGGGGTGCCCATCTACAACCCCTCCATCGCCAAAGTTAAAGTGATGTATTCGCTTTTCAGGGAGGCTTACCAGAACCAGCTGCTGCATAAGAAAGCAACGAATCGTATCCTAGGGGAGATCACTGATTACAGGGAGACGGCCGATCAGCTGATTTGTCGGATTTGGGATGAAGTAGAGACAAACCATATGGAGCTGCCTGCTGAAAAACGTCTGGAACTGAACCGCCGGTATGGCATTGTTTACTATTACAGGAAAGGAGAAATGGTGGAATGATGCTGATTGACACCCATGCTCATCTTTTCCTCGAGGAGTTTCAACCAGATTTTGCTGATGTGTTGTCACGAGCAGCCACCAGCGGTGTGGGGAAGATATTGCTTCCCAACATTGATGAGACCACAATTGCAGCTCTCAGGACCGCGGTTACACAGAATCCCGGTTTTCTTTTCCCGATGATAGGACTTCACCCTACCAGTGTCACAAAAGAGTGGCAGAGACAGTTAGAGGTGATCGCCGGTGAATGGGATAACGAATGTGATGTAGCGGTAGGGGAGATTGGTGTCGATCTCTACTGGGACAGCTCCCTCCGTGAGGAGCAATTGCACGTGTTTGAAGAGCAGCTGAAATGGAGCATTGAGCATGATCTGCCGGTAGCCATTCATTGCAGAAATGCGCTCGATGAGGTGATTCGCGGTATCAAACGGGTGGGCAGTAATCGCCTCCGGGGTGTTTTTCATAGCTTTGGTGGATCGAAACAGGATTTGCAGCAGATTCTCGACCTGAAGAATTTCATGGTAGGAATCAATGGTGTGGTCACATTTAAAAATTCCGGCCTGGCTGAAACCCTTGCCGGTTGTCCAAGAGAAAAGGTGATTCTTGAGACCGATGCACCCTACCTGGCACCGGTACCCCATCGAGGCAAGCGAAATGAGTCATCCTTTATCTCTTTTGTCGCACAAAAACTGGCACTCATCTGGCAGGTGAGCGAGCAGGAGGTGGCGGCTCTCACCACACGAAATGCCATCCGCCTTTTTAGCCGGATAAACGATATTGAGCCCTTTGTTGGCGGAAAATGACAGTGTAAGAACCTTTTATTAAAATTAATTCTGATCAGAGTAGCATATGATTGATAAATTCAGTAATTTTGCCCACCAAATGGGATGCGAATAAAATATTTTTTGTAATTTGCACCCGTTTTTGGAAAAGAGTCCAAAGGGAGAGATGCTCGAGTGGTTGAAGAGGCACGCCTGGAAAGCGTGTATGCGCCAAAAGTGTATCGCGGGTTCGAATCCCGCTCTCTCCGCAAGTTTTTATGTAAAAAAGAGATAGATTTATTCATCAGTCTGTTGCACAGAAAACCCAATTAAACAACACGTAATACACAAAACAACTAAAAGATCATTAATCAAAAATTTGAACGCACAATGAAAAAGTTATTTGCAATTTTAGCAATCTCCGGAATGATGTCCGTGGGATTGTCATCGGTTCTTTTGGCGCAAGACACAACTTCCCAGGTACCAACAGAAGAGGTTGTTTCTGCACCTGTTGAAACCGCTTCTGCGGCAGTTGAGGAAACATCCAATGGTGGATTTCATCAGGCGCTGAAGACAAAATTCATAGAAGGTGGTGCCAGCTTTATGAGCTTGATCATGATTGCTTTGATCCTCGGTCTGGCTTTCTGCCTTGAAAGAATTATCTATCTCAGTCTGGCTGATGTGGATCCCGATTCTTTGCTCGACAAAGTGGGCGACGCATTGGATAGAGGTGATATAGAGGCGGCCAAGGATATCGCCCGCAACACCAGAGGACCTGTTGCATCGATCGTTTACCAGGGTATGCTTCGTCTGGACCAGGGTCCCGACGTGGTAGAACGTTCCATCGTCTCTTATGGTGGTGTTCAGTCTGGTCTGCTGGAGCGAAACCTCTCCTGGATCACCCTCTTCATCGCCATTGCCCCTTCACTCGGATTCCTTGGTACGGTAATAGGTATGGTACAGGCTTTCGACGATATCCAGAGAGCAGGTGACATGAGCCCGACGATTGTAGCCGGCGGTATGAAGGTAGCCCTTATCACCACAGTAGGTGGTCTGATCGTGGCTCTGATCCTGCAGGTGATCTACAACTATATCCTCAGTAAGATGGAAGGCATCCTCAACAAGATGGAAGATGCTTCGATCAAATTCCTGGATATGGTGATCAAATACAACGTTAAATACAAAAACTTGTAAGAAATATGGCTGTTACGAAAATTCACAGAACCTCCAAGACCGCTCTCATTATAGGTGTCCTGATATCTATAGTGGTGATGGCGTTGTTCTATCTGGGAGGGCAGGTACCGGGGCATGAAAAGATTGCTGCCGACATGAATCAGCCCAGGTTTACTGACCTGGTATTGTATTGGGGCTATTTCCTCCTGGGGATTACCATCGTGGTGCTTTTACTCTTTGCACTCACCTCTTTCATCAAACAGTTGAAAGAGAGTCCCCGAAAAGCATTGGGCGGATTGCTCGCGGTGGTGGGTATTGCAGCGCTGTTGCTGATCACCTATTCGATCGGTGATGCTACACGGCTCAATATCCCTGGTTACGATGGGCCCGACAACAGACCGGCGACATTGAAACTGACCGATATGTGGCTTTATAGCTCCTATGTCTTACTCGCGCTCACGTTTCTTGCTATTTTGATACTGCCCCTTTTCAAAAGAAAAGCCTAACCGGCAGCGAGAACATTAAAAAGAAAGGTTTATTTTATGGCAAAAACATCTAGAAAAGTTCCGGCACTCAACGCAAGTTCAATGGCGGACATTTCTTTCCTGTTGCTGACTTTCTTCCTGTTGGTATCCAATATGGACGTAGATTCCGGGTTGGCTCGCCGTTTACCACCACCACCACAAAGCGAGGAACAGACTTCGCAAGAGGTGCAGCGCAGAAATCTGCTGGTGGTACTGGTGAACTCCCGGAACGAGACCATGGTACAGAACCAGATGAGCAGTGAATGGTACGCTACAGTGGAAGAGTTGCGTGGAGCAGGAGGGAAAGTTCCTTTAAAAGATAAAGTAAAGGAATTTGTACTCAACACTTCAAACAGTGAACAGCTTCCGGAATTGACAGAGAAAGATTTTGGTCCGCCCATCGGCATCGTGCCGGTAACGGATCAGCATGTGATTTCCATTCAGAACGATGCCACCACCAGCTACAAGATGTATATCGCTGTACAGAACGAGGTCGTGCGTGCCTACAATGAGCTGAGAGAGGAAGGAGCCCGGAAATATTTCAACACCTCATACGATGAGTTGACAGAAGATCAGAAGAATCAGATCAACGATCTCTATCCTCAGCGTATTTCTGAGGCAGAACCCAAAAACTACGGAGGACAATAACATGGGAAAATTTAATAAGGGTGGAAAGAAAGAGATGCCTGCATTGAACTCTTCGTCGATGCCCGATATTGTATTCGCCATTCTGTTCTTCTTTATGGTGACCACCACCATGCGTTCTGAGACGCTGATGGTGCGGATAAAACTGCCCACAGCGTCCGAAGTACAGAAACTGGAGAAGAAGTCACTGGTGACCTATATCAATATTGGTCCCCCGATGGATGAACGTCTGGGAACCGGTACGCGGATGCAGCTGAACGACCGGTTCGCGGAGGTGTCGGAGATTCAGGATTACATCGCACAGGAAAAGGCGAGTATGAATGAAGCTGATCAACCGTTGATGACTGTATCGATCAAGGCCGATGAGGAGACACGTATGCAATATATCACCGATGTGAAGCAGGCGCTGCGACAGGCCTATGCGCTGAAGATCAGCTATTCTGCCCGTCAGGGCCAGAATCAATAGGCTCTCACTGACCATGAAAAAAACCGAATCACAACCCGTGGTTCGGTTTTTTTTGTGGTTTCATCCCTGGCTGTTACCTTTTGCCCCGCCTGTTACCTGCCCATTCCATCACATTGGCCGGTGGACGTCCTGCAAGCAACTCCTGCTTCATAAAATCCATGTAGGGTGCCACATGTTTATAATACCGATAATATCCGCTGCAGAGATAGTTTAACCCTTTGTTGCCATACTTGTCACGGATAAACCGGTTCTTGGGACACTCTCCGTAACAGGTGAAGAGCATGTCGCATTCGCGGCATTGTTGCGGTAGGGTGTCGAACTTGTCATTGCCGAAGGTGAGTTGTTGCTCCGAGTACATGAGCGATGCGAGTGGAGTGCTGTAGATATTCCCCAGTTTGTATTCAGGAAAGACAAAGTGGTCGCACGAATAGACATCTCCGTTGAACTCCATCACACCTGCATGACCACATCTCTTTGCCATGGTACAAACACCCGGCTGCTCGCCAACCCAATTAGCCAGCGTTGCATCGAAGATCTGAATAAAAAACTTACCCACATCCTCCTTGATCCATTCATCAAAAAGATCGCAGAGGAACTTTCCCCACTTATCTGCAGGCACCGTAAAGGGTGCCAGTTCCACCTTCTCTTCATTATCTGCTGCCGTGGCCAGCTTTAGCGGTGAATCTGTTTTGCGGATCCGCTCCACGATGGGGGTGAACTGAATGTAACGGCAGTCGATCTCCTTGAAGAAGTGATAGAACTCCAGCGGGTAATCCACGTTGTAGTCGTTCACCACCGCCAGGCAGTTGAACTCCACCCCATGCTTTTTCAGTAGATTGATACCCCGCATGACCCGGTGAAAGGAGGGCCGTCCCATCTTGTCAAGACGGTACTCATCGTGAAACTCCTGAGGTCCGTCGATCGATATTCCCACCAGGAAGTTATTCTCCTTGAAGAAGGCACACCACTCATCGTTCAGCAGTGTCCCGTTGGTCTGTATCGAGTTATCGATCTGGCGCCCACCGGCGTATTTTTTTTGAAACGCAAGCGCTTTTTTGTAGAATGAGAGGGGGCGCATCAACGTCTCACCGCCATGCCAGGTGAACATCACCTGTGGCTGAGTCTGTGATTCAATGTATTGTTTGGTGAACCGTTCGAGGAGCTCTTCGCTCATCACCTGGTTGTTCTTCTTTGGAAAGAGATTCGCCTTTTCCAGATAGTAGCAGTAGTCGCAGTTGAGATTGCACTTGGACCCTACCGGCTTCAGCATCACGTACATCGGTTTGGCGAAAGGGGCAAATGTTGACATATCGATTTTATTTATGGTCCAAAGATAAACAATTCATCCGGAAAATCGGTTTAGCTGATAATTTAAAAACAAATATTGAACCATGTGACCTCAATTGGAAAAGCTGTTTGGGTTACAAAATAATTTCACAAAGTATGCGTAAGAAAGAAGAACTTTTACAACTGGGATGGTTGATTTTGAGAGCGGGGATCGGTATTTCCATCTTCCTGCATGGCATTCCCAAGCTGACAGGTGGTGTAGAGATGTGGACATACATCGGAGGCAGTATGTCGATCTTTGGAATCAATTTTGCACCTGCTTTCTGGGGGTTCCTGGCAGCAGTAGCTGAAGCAATAGGGGGCGCACTGTTTGCCCTTGGACTCTTGTTTCGTCCTGCCGCCTTGATGCTGACCGGTACCATGGTGGTGGCACTGGCTACACACCTGGCTGCCGGCGATGATTTCATGGTGTTTGGACATGCCCTCGATCTGTTGATTGTCTTTACCGGAGCCATCCTGATCGGCGCCAGCCGCTACTCGCTCGACGCCAGACTTTTGCCTAAGCTGGCATAAGTGAACAGCTCATCCTGTGAACAACAAACCCCTTCACCAATCACGGTAGAAGGGGTTTTATTGTTATGTCATAAAAAAAGGGTAAGCGATCTATATCGCGCCGCTACAACCAAATACCCTTGCTTCGGTCAAGACCTGGGGGATTCAATGGGAGCTGGCCGTATAGGACTTACCCTGCTACAAAGATACAGCTTTTTATTTAGATACAAAAGGATGAAATTGATTTTTGCATATCAGTCCCTTTTTTTATCTTTGTAGGAATAACAACGCTTTAACGCAGTAAAAAATCATATCAAGAGATCATTATGGACATATTAGACCGGTTTATCAAGTATGCACGCATCGATACGCAATCGGATGAAAACAGCACACAAACTCCCAGTACGCAGAAACAGTTCAACCTGGCCAGGGAGGTAGAGAAAGAAGCCCTCGAGATGGGACTCACCGATGTGAATCTCGACAACAACTGTTACCTGATGGCTACACTTCCTTCCAACACACAGAAAGAGGTGCCGGTGATCGGTTTCATTGCCCACTTTGATACCAGCCCCGATATGAGCGGTGCAAACGTGAACCCACGCATCGTAAAAGCCTATGACGGCGAGGATATCCTGCTCAATGAGGTGAATAACGTGGTGCTTTCACCCTCTGACTTCCCCGAGCTACTGCACCACCTGGGGGAGGATCTGATTGTCACCGACGGGAACACACTGCTGGGAGCTGACGATAAAGCAGGTATTGCGGAGATCATGGACGCCATGCAGTATCTGGTTGATCACCCTGAGATTGAACATGGAACGATACGCATCGCTTTCACCCCCGACGAGGAGATAGGTAGAGGTGCCGATAAGTTTGATGTGGCTAAATTCGGTGCTCAGTGGGCTTACACGATGGATGGCAGTGAGCTGGGCGAGCTGGAGTATGAGAACTTCAACGCCGCCTCGGCAAAGATAGCGATCCGTGGACGTAACGTCCATCCCGGATATGCAAAGGGTAAGATGATCAATGCCCTCCATGTGGCCAATGAGTTGGTGGCTATGTTGCCCGGGCGGGAACGGCCAGAGCAGACCGAGGGCTATGAAGGATTCTTCCATCTGATCGGCATCAACGGCACAGTGGATGAGGCGATGGTCTCTTTCATCATCCGTGATCACGACAGAATGAAATTCGAGTCGCGAAAGCAGCTGATGAATGATCTGGTGGAGCGGCTGAATGGTCAATACGAAAACCGTTTGTCACTGGAACTGAAAGATCAGTACTACAACATGAAGGAGAAAGTGGAGCCGGTGATGTTTGTGGTAGATTATGCTTCCCGGGCCATGGAGTCGGTTGGTATCAAACCAAACATCAAGCCGATTCGCGGGGGTACCGACGGTGCCCGTCTCTCTTTCATGGGACTTCCCTGTCCCAACATCTTTGCCGGCGGGATGAATTTTCACGGTCGCTATGAATTCCTGCCCGTTCCATCACTCCGGAAGGCTGCAGCGGTCATTGTGAAAATTGCAGAGCTGGTTGCAAAAGAGAGTAATAAGCAGTAAGCTATAAGCAGTAAGCAGTAAGCAGTAAGCAATAAGCAATAAGCTATAAGCAGTAAGCAGTAAGCTATAAGCTATAAGCTATAAGTTGTAAGCTGAATGCTAAAAGCTTACAGCTAAAAACTGAAAACTGAAAACTGAAAACTGAAAACTGAAAACTGACAATATGAAAAAGACCCCATTTACTGATTTGCACATAGCCCTTGGAGCAAAGATGCATGAGTTTGCAGGGTACAATATGCCCATAGAGTACTCCGGTATCATGGATGAAGATCTCACGGTGGTGAATGCCGTGTGGGTGTTTGATGTGTCGCACATGGGTGAGTTTTGGGTGAAAGGCCCTCAGGCACTTTCTTTCCTGCAGATGATTGCCAGCAACGATGCTTCACGGTTGCAGCCCGGAAAAGCTCAATACAGCTGTTTTGTGAATGAGCAGGGTGGGATTGTGGACGATTTCATCGTTTATCAATACGAGCCGGAGAAATACCTCTTGGTGGTTAACGCCGCGAATATTGATAAAGATTGGGAGTGGTGCATGCAACACAATCGTGTGGGGGCTGAACTGGAGAACGCATCTGACCATATGGCGCAATTGGCCGTGCAGGGACCCCGTGCTCTGGAGACGATGCAGAAACTCACCGCTGCTGATCTCTCCTCCATTCCTTACTATTCATTCGTTACTGCCCGTTTCGCCGGTGTGGAGAATGTCATCATTTCCAATACTGGGTATACCGGTGCCGGTGGCTTCGAACTGTACTTCTATCCCGAAGAAGGGAAAAAGATATGGGATGCACTCTTCGATGCGGGAGCACCCTTTGGCATCAAGCCGGTGGGTTTGGGAGCTCGTGATACCCTCCGCCTGGAGATGGGCTTCTGCCTCTACGGCAATGATCTGGACGACTCCACCACTCCCCTGCAGGCTGGATTGGGATGGATCACCCGATTTACCCCGGAGAAGCCGTTCATTGGGCGCGAGGTCCTGGAGAGAGAGAAAGTAGAGGGTGTCCCCCGCAAGCTATGCTGTTTTGAAGTGACCGATAAAGGCATTCCCCGCCAGGGTTATGAGATAACGAACAGTGATGGACAACCGATCGGGGTGGTCACCTCGGGAACGCTCTCCCCGGTGTTGAAAACCGGAATTGGCATGGGATACCTGAAACCGGCGTATGCTACTCCCGGTTCAGAGATTTTCGTGAGCGTGCGCAACAGAATGCTGAAGGCCGTGGTGGTGAAGCCCCCATTCCGGAAATAATTTGGTGATTCATACCTTTTTTTCACGAAATAGCCCTATTTTTGTGGTCGGATACTACACGTATCGGGCCACAGTCGTTTACTAGTCGCTCCTTTATGGCAAAAAAAGCGAAGATAGCTCAGAATCTGTTTTTTTTGCTCGGTGCCTTGGCGCTGGGCTTCATGATATATAAAACCGGGATCGACAATATCCTGGATGATATCCGCCGGACAGGCTGGTGGTTCATCCTTATCATCGGACTCTGGGTGCCGGTTTACCTGCTCAACACCTACTCTTTCTACATCATCCTGCAGGATGGGAGTGAGGAGACAAAGAATATCGGCTTCCTGCGACTATTCAAGCTGGTGATCAGCGGTTTTGCCATCAACTATATCACCCCTTTCGGATTGATGGGCGGGGAACCCTATAAGATCATCGAGTTGCAATCCACCCTCGGTATCCAGCGGGCTACCTCATCTGTGCTACTCTCCACCATGATGCACTTTGTCTCTCACTTCATCTTCTGGATGGTTTCCATTCCTCTGCTCCTTTTTTTGGTGCCGGTGCTCTCTGATGTGGTGGAGCTGGGTATGATCTTCTCTGCTGCCACCTCTTTCTTTCTGCTGCTGTGGGCTTACAGGGTTTATACCCGGGGTGGGGTAGACAGGGCGGTGATGCTGGGTGCCAGGCTTCCTTTTATTGGGAAAAGCCTGAGGGCTTACCGCAGAAATAACCAGGAGAAGCTTGACCAGATGGATGCACTGATCGCCGATCTTTACCGCAACCGCAAAAAAGATTTTATGCTCTCGCTCTCACTGGAGGTTTTTACCCGTTTTTTCCTTTGTCTGGAGGTGATCGTGATGATGCAGGCTGTGGGTCATCCAATTACCTTGGGACAGAGTGTGCTGATTGAGTCGATCCAGTCACTGATCGGTAACATTCTCTTTTTTATGCCAATGCAGATGGGTTCCCGTGAAGGGGGCATCGTCATCGTCTTCGGCATCCTCTCGCTACCGCTTTCTTATGGTGTCTTTGTGAGTCTCTGCAAGCGGATCCGTGAGATTTTCTGGACGTTGGTGGGCATCCTGCTGATCAAGGTGAAGAAAAAATAACCCGGAAACGGTTCAGACGTAGATCGCTTTTTTCCCTGCCAGCAGGGTATTCCTGAGCAGTGAAACGATGGTCATCGGTCCCACACCACCCGGTACGGGGGTGATCCAGGAGCATTTGGGTGCCACTTCGTTAAACGCCACATCGCCCGTCAGTTTGAAGCCTGACTTGGTCTTGTCGCTCGGTACCCGCGTGGTGCCCACGTCGATCACCACCGCTCCCTCTTTTACCATATCTCCCCGTAGAAATTCCGGAACGCCCAGTGCGGCGATGATAATGTCGGCCTGGAGGCAGATCTCTTTGATGTTTCTCGTGCGGCTGTGGCAGACAGTGACGGTGCAGTCGCCCGGTGTTGCCTTCTGCATCATCAGCATGGATACCGGTTTGCCGACGATGTTGCTGCGCCCCAACACCACACAGTGCTTCCCTTTGGTTTCTATGTTGTATCTCCGCAGCAGCTCAATGATCCCGGCCGGCGTAGCCGAGAGAAAGCAGGGCATGCCGAGCGACATACGTCCCACGTTTACCGGATGAAAGCCGTCAACGTCTTTCCGGTAATCGATGGCTTCGGTGATTTTGGCTTCGGAAATATGTCCGGGTAAAGGCAACTGAACAATAAAACCGTCTACACCGGCATCTTGGTTCAAACGCTCCACGCAAGCGAGCAGCTCTTTTTCGGTTACATCCTCCTCATAACGGATGAGGGTCGATTTGAATCCCACCTCTTCACAGGCGCGTACTTTGTTGGCTACATAGGTCTCGCTGCCGCCGTCGTGACCCACCAGTACCGCTGCCAGGTGGGGTGTTTTGCCCCCGGCAGCTTTTATCTGTACCACCTCTTCAGCGATCTCCCGCCTGATTTGTGCGGCAACCGCTTTTCCATCGATCAATTGCATGTGTTTATTTTTTACTTTTAGCTATTAGCTTTAAGCCTTAAGCCTTAAGCTGTTAGCTTTTAGCTTATCGCTTACAACTTACAGCTTACCGCTTATCGCTTATTGCTTACGACTTACCGCTTACAACTTACAGCTTACCGCTTACCGCTTATCAATTTACCTTCTCCGCATATTCCGCATCACCTGCTTTCCACCACCGGTGGTCATCGTACGCATCATCTTGCGGGTCTCGTCGAACTGCTTGATCAGTTTATTTACCTCCTGTACGTTGGTGCCGCTTCCCCTGGCAATACGGGCACGCCGGCTGCCATTCAGGATCTCGGGGTTGGAGCGCTCTGCAGGTGTCATGGAGCGGATAATCGCTTCAATACCTTTGAACGCATCGTCGTCGATATCCAGGTCCTTGATCTGTTTGCCCACACCGGGAATCATCGATGCCAGGTCCTTCAGGTTACCCATCTTCTTGATCTGTTGGATCTGCGCGATGAAGTCGTTGAAGTCGAACTGGTTCTTCGCGATCTTCTTCTGCAGGCGGCGTGCCTCCTCTTCGTCATACTGCTCCTGCGCCTTCTCCACGAGTGAGACAATGTCGCCCATCCCCAGGATACGGTCGGCCATACGTTCGGGGTGGAACACATCTATCGCGTCCGGTTTCTCACCCATACCGACAAACTTGATGGGCTTGTTGACCACCGAACGGATCGATAGTGCTGCCCCGCCGCGGGTATCGCCGTCGAGTTTGGTGAGCACCACGCCGTTGAAGTCGAGCCGCTGGTTGAACTCTTTGGCGGTGTTTACGGCATCCTGACCGGTCATTGCATCCACCACGAACAGGATCTCCTGCGGGTTGACCGCCTTCTTGATGGATGAGATCTCATCCATCATCTGCTCGTCGATGGCCAGACGTCCGGCAGTGTCGATAATTACCAGATCCTTTCCGTGCTGACGGGCATGCTGAATGGCATTTTGCGCAATCTTTACCGGATTCTTGTTTTCCTCTTCCGCATACACCGGCACGCCAATCTGTTCTCCCAGCACTTTCAACTGTTCAATGGCTGCAGGACGATAGACGTCCGCCGCAACCAGCAACGGATTTTTGCCCCGTTTGCTTTTGAGCATATGAGCCAGTTTGCCGGAAAAAGTGGTCTTTCCCGATCCCTGTAATCCAGCCATGAGAATGATTGCCGGAGAACCTTTGATGTTGATATCGACAGCCGTACCGCCCATCAGGGTAGCCAGCTCGTCGTGCACGATCTTCACCATCATCTGTTCCGGTTTCACGGCATTGAGCACATCCTGACCCAGCGCTTTCTGTTTGACGGTCTCGGTAAATTCCCTGGCGGTCTTGTAGTTCACGTCGGCATCCAGCAAGGCACGACGTACCTCCTTCAAGGTCTCGGCTACATTTATTTCGGTAATCTTGCCCTGACCCTTCAGTATCTTAAACGACCGTTCCAGCCTGTCACTTAAATTTTCAAACATAGTTTCTTACAGCGTTTTGTGATTGGAAGACAAAGATAACGAAAAAAACAATAACCTGTTCTTCATATCAAATTGCATAGTTTTTATATCATATAAATGATTCCGGGTGTGAAAAAAAATGCGTAAGTTTGTCAATCTTAATCAAACAGATACCATTCAACCGATGAGCAATAAATTGAGGTTCCTGCAGGGAGGCTTCACTTCTTCAAATAAGATTACCGATAAACATAAACAAAAAAAAGCATGAAACGGATTTTTTTTATTGGATGGACATTGGTCATGCTCATGACCGCTTGTAAAGGTATCCACACCGAAGTGGTATCCACGAAAGTTGAGATGCAGGAAAACCCGGAAGGGCTATCCACCCTGAACCCACGTTTTTCCTGGCAGTTAAAATCGACGATGAACGACCTGGTACAACACTCCTATCAGATACAGGTCGCAGCATCGGAAGATGCTTTCAATAAAGAAGATGAATTGGTCTGGGATTCAGGTATGGTGCCGGGTGATCAGTCGCTGCTGATCCCTTATGCGGGTGATGAACTTCTATCAGGGAAAACCTACTATTGGCGTGTGAAGGTATCCACCAACCAGGGTGAAACAGCCTGGAGTGATGTGCAACACTGGAGCATGGCGCTGTTGGATCAATCAGAATGGCAGGCCAAGTGGATTGGCGAAGATGCACTCTCCAACCCGGGAGAGACTGCCGAGGGAAACACACGGCTTGCAGCCCGTTATCTGCGCAAGCCCTTCACAACCGGCAAGGAGGTTAAACGCGCCATGCTCTATATCTCGGGACTCGGCAGCTATGAGGCTTACCTGAACGGTAAACGGGTATCGGACGATGTTTTCGCTCCTACGGTCTCCTGGTACCCCGAACGGGTTTACTACAATGTTTACGAGGTGACTTCGTTGCTGAAGCGAAAGGAAAACCTGTTGGGGGTGAAGCTGGGCAATGGGCGCTTCTTCGGGATGCGCGGATCCGATACGCAGGTGTTCGGCTTACCCCGCCTGTTGGCGCAACTGAAAATTGAATACAACGATGGCACATCGGAACTCATTGTGAGTGACAGCAGCTGGAAAGTAACCGCCAAAGGGCCGATCATCGCCAACAATGAATTCGACGGTGAAGAATATGACGCCCGCCTGGAGATGGAAGGATGGAACAAAATTGAATTTGATGATGCCAGTTGGAGGCAGGCCGATTTGATGGATGCACCGGGCGGTGAGCTCACAGCGCAACCCAACCCGAACATCCGGGTGATGGAAGAGATTCAGCCTGTGCATATCACCCGGCTGGAAGACGGGAGGTTTATCCTCGACATGGGTCAGAACATGGTGGGCTGGCTGCGCATCAACAACCTGAAGGGGAAGAAGGATCAGCCGGTCACCCTGCGTTTCGCCGAGCTGCTCAATCCTGACAGCACGCTCTACCTGGCCAATATCCGGTCGGCGAAGGTGACCGATATCTACACCCCCGCGGCTGACGGTCCTTTTAGTTGGGAACCCTCGTTTGTTTATCATGGCTTCCGCTTCGTGGAAATTACGGGACTGGATACTCAGCCGCAACTGTCGAACTTCACCGGCAGGGTGATCTATGACCGGATGGAGACAACCGGTCAGTTCGAGACCTCCAACGAGATTATCAATCAGACTTTCAGAAACGCCTACTGGGGGATACGCGGCAATTATCGCGGGATGCCTACCGACTGTCCGCAGCGCGACGAGCGTCAGGGATGGCTGGGTGATCGTGCGACCGGATGTTTCGGAGAAGCATTTGTTTTCAATAATGCGCTGCTGTACAGCAAATGGACACAGGATATCGAAGATTCACAAAGTCCTGAAGGCAGTGTTTCTGTTGTCTCGCCCCGCTACTGGACCATCTACAACGACGACGTGACCTGGCCCGCTGCCTGGTTTTATGCGGCTCAGATGCTCTGGCAGCAGTATGGTGACACGGCACCGATCAAAAAACATTACGCTTCCATGAAACGCTACCTGGAACGGATACAGGAGGTATCCATGCAGGATGGTATCCTGACAAAAGATACCTATGGCGACTGGTGCATGCCTCCTGAAAGACAGGATCTGATCCA
>JAHDQF010000059.1 GCA_018433945.1 Proteiniphilum sp.
AAAACGAATAATTAACAAGAAATCTGCATATGCGCTAAACAACTTTAGCTTTTACGCTACTGCGGAAATTAGTACAACAGACAAAAAGCAGAATCGGAGCTCCTAAAGATCAGAAAAGGACGTTGGATGCTTTGGGACTGACCAAGATGCATCGTGTGGTGGAACATGAAGATACTCCTGCAATCAGGGGTTTGATCCGCAAGGTGAACCACCTGGTAACGGTAGTAGAATAAATGAGTTACAAACGATAAAAAAGATATTGACAATGAATTTATCGAATTTAAAACCGGCTGAAGGAGCCACCACATCGCGCAAGCGAATTGGACGCGGTCAAGGATCGGGTAAGGGAGGTACTTCAACCAGAGGACATAAGGGACAGAAATCCAGATCAGGTTACTCGAAGAAAGTGGGCTTCGAAGGGGGTCAGATGCCGTTGCAACGCCGTCTGCCCAAGTTCGGGTTCAAGCCGCTGAAACGTACTGAGTACAGGGCCATCAACCTGGAGACGCTTCAGGAGCTGGCAGATGCGCAGAAGGTTACCAGGATCAATCCCGAGGTGCTGATTGGTGCCGGATTGATCTCGCCCAAGCACCTGGTGAAAATTCTCGGAAGAGGTACCCTGACGGCCAAGCTGGAGGTGGAAGCACACGCTTTCTCCAAGACAGCTGAGGAGGCCATTATCTCTGCAGGTGGAACCGCTGTAAAACTATGACAAAATGGGATTTGTACAAACAGTTAGTAACATATGGAAGATAGAAGACCTCCGTCAGAGGATTCTCATCACCATTGGTTTTATCGCCATCTACCGGTTCGGATCGTTCGTGGTATTGCCCGGGATCAATCCTGAACAGCTTGTGGCTCTGCAGTCAAATGCCAGCACTGGTCTGCTGAGCCTTCTCGACATGTTCTCGGGAGGTGCTTTTGCCAATGCTTCAATCTTTGCCCTGGGCATCATGCCCTACATCTCCGCCTCCATCGTCATGCAGCTGCTCGGCATTGCCGTGCCTGCTTTCCAGAAGATGCAGCGCGAGGGTGAGAGTGGGCATACCAAGATTAACCAGTACACTCGCTACCTGACGGTGGCCATTCTGTTGGTGCAGGGACCTGCCTACCTCTATGGAGCTGTGGGTGGTGCCATTCCCGGTGGTTTCTGGGACTGGGTATTGCCTTCTACAGTGATCCTGGCCGGTGGGAGCATGTTCGTGCTCTGGCTGGGTGAACGGATCACCGACAAGGGTGTCGGTAACGGCATCTCCTTCATCATCCTGATTGGTATCATCGCACGACTTCCGCATGCACTGGTTGCCGAATATGACCGGTTGATCAACGCCCCGGGAGGATTGATCCTCCTGTTGCTTGAGCTCCTCTTCCTGGTGGCAGTGACTGCCGCGGCGATCATGCTGGTACAGGGTGTACGTAAGGTACCGGTGCAGTATGCCAAGCGCATCGTGGGTAACAAGCAGTACGGTGGTGTGAGACAGTATATCCCGTTGAAGGTGAATGCGGCCAACGTGATGCCGATCATCTTCGCGCAGGCGATCATGTTCATCCCCATCACTATTGCACGGTTCTCCGCCGGTGAGGGAGGTGGTTTCTGGGTATCGCTGATGGATTTCACCAGCTTTTGGTATAACTTCATCTTTGCCTTGCTGATCATCGCTTTCACCTACTTCTATACGGCGATCACGGTGAACCCGGTGCAGATGGCTGAAGACCTGAAGCGCAACAACGGCTTCATCCCCGGTGTGAAACCAGGCAAGCGTACGGCTGAATATATCGACACCATCATGTCGAGGATCACACTCCCCGGCTCTATCTTCCTGGCGATCGTGGCCATCCTGCCCGCTTTTGCGGGACTGATGGGCATTAACTCCCAGTTTGCACAGTTCTTCGGTGGTACATCGCTGCTGATCCTCGTGGGTGTTGTGCTGGACACGCTCCAGCAGATCGAGAGTCATCTGTTGATGCGTCATTACGACGGCTTCCTCAAATCGGGGGCCAAGATCAAGGGCCGGACAGGTTCAATTGCAGCTTATTGATGTTCAAAGAGTAAAGAGTAAAGATTGAAGGATAAAGAATGGATAGCAACAGAATCATACTGAAGACCGACGAAGAGATCGAGTTCATGCGTGACGCGAACAGGCTGGTGGGGATGACGCTCGGGGAGCTCTCCCGCCACATCCGGCCCGGTGTCACCACGTTGCAGCTCGATCGCATCGCCGAGACTTTCATTCGTGATCATGGTGCTTACCCCACTTTCCTGGGATATGGCGGTTTCCCCAACGCGATCTGTACCTCGGTCAATGAGAACGTGGTACATGGCATTCCCAATAACAAGCCTCTTGAAGAGGGGGATGTGATATCGATCGATTGCGGCACGAACCTGCGCGGCTTTTGTGGCGACTCAGCCTACACCTTCTGTGTGGGAGAGGTGAAGGAGGAGGTGAAACAACTGCTCCGCGTCACCCGTGAGGCGCTCTACAAAGGGATAGAACAGGCACGTGAGGATAACCGTATTGGTGACATCGCCGCGGCGATTCAGAGCTACTGCGAGTCGCACGGCTACGGCGTGGTGCGCGAACTGGTGGGCCACGGCATCGGGAAGCAGATGCATGAGGCACCCGAGGTACCCAACTACGGGCGTCGCGGCACCGGTCCGCTGCTACAAAACGGCATGTGCATCGCCATTGAGCCGATGATCAACATGGGAGGCCGTAAGGTGGTCTTCGAGAATGACGGGTGGACCGTGCGGACCAAGGATCGCAAGCCATCGGCCCATTTCGAGCACACCATTGCCATCCGGAACGGGAAAGCGGATATTTTATCCACATTTGAGTTTATTCTTGAAAGCAACAACTAACAAAGGGCATTGATTGAATGGCAAAACAGGCAGCAATAGAACAGGACGGAACAATTATAGAAGCATTGTCGAATGCCATGTTCCGCGTAGAACTGGAGAACGGACACGAAATAACCGCCCATATCTCGGGTAAGATGCGCATGCACTACATCCGCATCCTCCCCGGCGACAGGGTTCGGGTGGAGATGTCGCCCTACGATCTCTCAAAAGGAAGAATTTCATTCAGGTATAAGTAAGCTGTAAGCTTTAAGCTGAAGCGATAATAAACGAGCAAAAAAAATAAAAATAAAAGATATGAAAGTAAGAGCATCACTCAAGAAACGTACGCCAGACTGCAAGATCGTAAGACGCAAAGGCCGTTTGTATGTCATCAACAAAAAGAATCCCAAGTTCAAGCTACGTCAGGGATAAGATTTATCATTGGTAATCAAATAACAAGAAACATATATGGCAATAAGAATTGTAGGTGTCGATCTGCCGCAGAACAAGAGGGGTGAAATTGCCCTCACCTATATCTATGGGATTGGCCGCAGCGCCGCGAACACCATCCTGGAGAAAGCAGAAGTTGACAAGAACATCAAAGTGAAAGACTGGACCGACGAACAGGCAGCACGCATCCGTGAGATCATCGGCAACGAATTCAAAGTGGAGGGCGATCTGCGCTCAGAGGTGCAGCTGAACATCAAGCGACTGATGGATATCGGTTGCTACCGCGGCATTCGTCATCGCATAGGCCTGCCCGTGCGCGGACAGAGCACCAAGAACAACGCCCGTACCCGCAAGGGAAGGAAGAAAACGGTTGCGAACAAGAAAAAAGCTACTAAATAACAACAGGTAACATGGCAAAAAGAACAGTTGCAGCAAAAAAGAGAAATGTAAAAGTGAGCGCTCAGGGACAGGCTCATATCTCATCCTCATTCAACAACATCATTGTTTCCATCACCAACGAGAACGGTGAGGTGATCAGCTGGTCATCGGCCGGCAAGATGGGATTCAGAAGTTCTAAGAAGAACACACCCTACGCAGCGCAGATGGTAGCACAGGACTGTGCAAAAGTAGCATACGATCTGGGATTGCGTAAGGTGAAAGCATACGTGAAAGGACCGGGTAACGGTCGTGAGTCAGCTATCCGCACCATTCACGGAGCTGGCATCGAGGTGATGGAGATCGTTGACGTGACACCGCTGCCCCACAACGGATGTCGCCCCCCGAAACAAAGAAAAGTATAATCAATCAATTCAGTTTCATTTACAACGAAACTTGAGCTGTGAAATTGATTACACCACAACTTCTCTGTAATCGCGGCTGCACAGTTTAGGCTTCAGTAAAGTTTAAAATTCTAACAATGGCAAGATATATAGGTCCAAAATCAAAGATCGCCCGCAAGTTCGGCGAACCCATTTTCGGTCCCGACAAGGTGCTCGCAAAGAAGAATTACCCCCCGGGACAACATGGCAACTCACGCAGAAGAAAGACATCGGAGTATGGCATCCAGCTGCGCGAAAAGCAGCGTGCCAAATACACCTACGGTCTGCTGGAGAAACAGTTCCGTCTGACTTTCGACAGAGCAGCCCGCAGCCGCGGCATCACCGGTGAGGTGCTGCTTCAGTTGCTGGAATCGCGTCTCGACAATGTGGTGTTCCGCTTTGGCATCGCTCCCACTCGTGCCGCTGCCCGTCAGCTGGTGACACACCGTCACATCACGGTAAACGGTAAGGTGCTCAACATCCCCTCTTACACCGTGAAACCCGGTGATGTGGTGGCTGTTCGCGAAAAATCAAAATCGATGGAGGTGGTGACCAATGCACTGGCAGGGTTCAATCACAGCAAATACCCCTGGCTGGAATGGGACAAGGCTACCATGAGCGGCAAGATGCTGCACATACCCGAAAGAGCCGATATCCCGGAAAGCATCAAAGAACAACTCATCGTAGAATTATATTCTAAACAATAATTTCATGGCAATATTAGCATTCCAAAAACCCGATAAAGTAATCATGTTGCAGGAGGATGCATTCTCCGGCAAGTTCGAGTTCCGTCCCCTGGAACCCGGATACGGCATTACCATTGGTAACGCCCTGCGCCGTATCCTGCTTTCCTCGCTTGAGGGATTCGCGATTACATCGGTAAAGATAGACGGTGTGGAGCATGAGTTTGCTTCCATTCCGGGTGTGATAGAAGATGTAACAGGTATTATTCTGAATCTGAAAAAAGTACGATTCAAACGGATCGTAGAGGAGTTTGAAACAGAGAAAGTGAGCATCGCTATTTCGGGTACGGATGTGTTTAAAGCCGGAGATATTGGTAAGCTGCTGACTGGTTTCGAAGTGCTCAACCCTGAGTTAGTGATCTGCCATCTGAACAAGAAAGCTGATCTTCGCATGGAACTGACCATCCACAAGGGTAGAGGATACGTGCCGGCCGATGAAAACAGGGAGATGTTCGCATCGGATGATGTGCAGACCCTGTCCATCGACTCCATCTTCACGCCGATCCGGAATGTGAAGTATGAGATAGAAGATTACCGTATTGAACAGAAGACCGACTACGAAAAGCTCATCATAGAGATTACCACCGATGGTTCCATCCATCCCAAAGAGGCGTTGAAAGAGGCTGCCAAGATACTGATTCAACATTTCGTTCTCTTCTCCGATGACAACAAGATCATGCTGGAGACCAATGATGCCGAGAGCATCGAGGAGTTTGATGAAGAGGTACTGCACATGCGTCAGCTGCTGAAACGCAAGCTCTCCGATCTCAACCTCTCGGTGCGGGCACTCAACTGCCTGAAAGCCGCCGATGTGGAGACGCTGGGACAGCTTGTTTCACACAACAAGAACGATCTGTTGAAGTTTCGCAACTTCGGCAAGAAGTCGCTCACCGAACTGGAAGAGCTGCTCGACGGATTGAAAATATCTTTCGGTATGGATATCTCGAAATACAAATTAGATAAAGACTAACAATTGCAATGAGACATAATAAGAAATTCAATCATCTAGGGCGTAAGACTGCGCATCGTGGGGCGATGTTATCCAATATGGCGAACTCGCTGATCATGCACAAACGCATCTTTACCACTGTTCCCAAGGCAAAGGAACTGAGAAAATTCGTGGAGCCGATCATCACCCGCAGCAAGGAGGATACCACCCACTCCCGGAGAGAGGTGTTCAGCCTGCTGCAGAGCAAGACTGCCGTGACAGAGTTGTTCCAGACCGTATCGCAGAAAGTGGCCGATCGTCCCGGTGGATACACCCGGATCATCAAGACCGGCTTTCGCCTGGGCGACAATGCCGCCATGTGCTTCATTGAGCTGGTGGACTTCAACGAGAATATGCTGGGTGATGGCGGTGCCAGGAAAGCAAAAACACGCCGTTCACGCAGGAGATCTTCCGGGAGCGCTGCCGCAGCCGGAGCCGCTGGAGGTGCTCCTCAGGCAAAGAAAGAGCCTATGGAAGAGAAAGCCAAGGAGGTGAATCAAGCTGAGAATATGGTAAAAGAGACTGAAACGGTTGCCGGTGTACAAACTGCTGGCGACGTTAAGACGGCAGCAGCGGATGTGCAGACAACGCTGGATGTGCAGCCCGAAACTGTAGAGAACAAAGAAGAAGCTGCCGCACCGGAGGCAGAAGCTGCAGACGAAAAGGCCGAAACGGCTGGTTCGGATGAAGTGAAGTCTTAAGCTTCTTTCATGATAAACACTGTGGGTACATCGTCATTATGTCGGAGACCTAACACCTCAGTCGATGGTGTATTTGCAGTGAAGCTGTGATTTTTAAAATGTTAAACATTAAGGAAAGCGCCGCGAGTGATTCGTAGCGCTTTTTTTTTTATCTCCGGCGACTGAAAAGTCTGCCGTTCCCGATGCGTTTATATTTATTTAACGATAAAAAGTGGCAAAACTGTTTGTATATTACGAAAAAATCGTAGATTTGTGGTGTCAAAACAATTATCAAAGTTGCAAACAATGCAGATGATGGAACGACTAACCCCCCAGGAAGAGAATGTGATGCTGCTGGTATGGCAACTCAACGAGTGTGCCATTAAAGATGTGATAGATAAGATGGAGGAGCCTAAGCCACCCTATACCACAGTGGCTTCCATCTTTAAAAATCTGGAACGTAAAAAATATCTCGAGAAAAGAAGATTCGGCAATGTAAAAGTCTATAAACCACTCATTTCCGAAGCGGCCTATAAGCGGCACTTTTTGTCGGGAGTCGTGAAAAGTTATTTCGATAACTCCTATAAGGAGCTGGTGTCCTTTTTTGCCAAAGAGCAAAAAATTACCCGGGAAGAGCTCGCAGAGATTATCCGCCTGATTGAAAAGAATCAGAAGCAATAGATTTGTTTCATCATAAACTGAAACGCCATGCATTCTTTTTTTGTATACCTGATTCAAGTGAATCTTGCTTTGATGCTGTTCTATCTCCTGTATGCGCTGCTGCTAAAAAGTGATACCTTTTTGCATCTGAGGCGATACTTTTTTTTGTCGGCGATCTTGTTTTCAATGCTTTATCCTTTGTTTACCATTCCGGAGCTTGGCGAAGTGTGGCGCTTCCTTTTCAATGCATCGAGGGACGTTGAAGCGACTGTAACTTTCGGGAAACCCCTCATGTCATTGGTCACTGATGACCCTACTGCATCTCGTTCCTTCTTCAGGATACCCGGGGCACAGATTTTGACCGGACTCTTTATTGCCGTCACGTTATTCTTTGTCGTGCGGTTTGTATGGCAACTTATCTCTATCATGCGCATTTATCTTCATAGTGAAAAAAGTGTGATGGCAGGAATCACCTTTTACCAGTTAAAGAATGACATGACCCCTTTCTCTTTTTTTACATTGATTTTTATACATACCGAAAAGCATGCTGAAACGGAGATTGAACAAATTCTGCTGCATGAACATACCCATGTGCGACAGTGGCACTCCGTGGACATAATGCTTATCGAACTACTTTTTCTTTTTTCCTGGTGGAATCCTTTTGTGTGGCTTATGAAAAGGGAAATGGCCATGAACCTGGAGTATCTGGCCGACAACGGCGTGCTTCGCGAAGGGATTGACAGCCGCGAATATCAGTTCCATCTTTTACGATTGACTTATCATGAAACTGCAGTTCAGATAGTAAATAACTTTAATGTATCACAATTAAAAAAACGGATTATGATGATGAATAAAACGAAGTCGCCCACACTGTTGCTGGCGAAATATCTGCTGATGCTGCCGCTTATCTTTTTGTTGGCTGCGGCAAACAGTGTGTATGCGGCACAAAATGAAGCCGGGTCTGAGCAAACCGCTGAGTCGGACCGTAATGTACGTTCAGAAGAAGACCGGTTGTCGCCTGTCAGGTATGAGCGTGAAACCGAAAATACGCAGGAACCACCCCCTGTAAAGAAAAAAGAGAGCCGTGATGAAACCTTTGTCGTTGTGGAGAATCAGCCCGAATTTCCGGGCGGAACGGAAGCTATGCTGAAGTTTTTGGCCGACCATACTCAATATCCGATAGAGGCACTGAAAAAGGGTATCCAGGGTAGGGTTATTTGCAATTTTGTCGTGATGAAAGACGGCAGCATAACCGATGTGAATGTCGTGCAGGGTGTTGACTCGCTGTTGGATGCGGAAGCTGTTCGGGTACTTGAGTCGATGCCCGCCTGGAAACCGGGAACACAACGTGGTCAGGCTGTAAATGTGCGCTATACGCTGCCGGTGGTTTTCAGGTTGCAAAAATTAAATGATTACCCGGTTCGGTAAATTTCCTTTGATCATATCAACCATTTCACCCTATATGAAGTTTCTGAACGTACTCTTATTGCTGACGCTATCCGTCATTCATTTGAATGCCCAGACAAATCAGGTGGGGGAGCTCATTGAAAGTTATCGTTACCGTGAGGCTATCCGACTGCTCGAAGAAGCTCCGCAAAGCATGGAGAATATGCTGTTAATGGCAGACTGCTATCAGCAGATCAACGACTATGCTCCTGCCCTGCGTATCCTGGACTCATTGTCGATGCAGTATCCCGGCAACAGGGACATATTGCTGGCAGGGGCAGAGTGTGCCTACCAGAGTGGCGATTCTGAACTGTCACTCAGCTACTGGAAAAAGATAAATGAACACGCACCCGGCAACCTTTATTTGCAGACCAGACTGGCAGTGGCATATTACCGGGCAGGGGACTGGCATGGAACCATCAGGGCTTCTGAAGAGGTCTTCAGAGAGGATTCCGTTCCCATGTTGCTGCGGATGACCGGGGATGCCCATATCCGCCTGAATGACGGGATAGGGCTGCTCTATTATGTGAAAGCCATTGAAAAGGATCCTGCCGACCATCTGGCACTGCGGAACCTGTGCGATTTTTACTATTCCCTGCAAATGTATGATACCGTCGTCACACTCACCGACCGGTATCTTTCGGAGGTCGATCCTGACCGTAAGTCCATCGGGCAACTGAACGGGATGGCCCATTATTCCTCCGGAAACTACCGGCAGGCAATCCAACGTCTGCAGCATAATGTGGAGCTGGGTGACTCAACCTATACAACCACCTATTTTCTGGGGATGAGTTATTATGCATCCAAACTTTACTTTGATGCTACAAAATGGTTGGAGATTGCTTACGGACAGGCGGTACCGGAACCCGACGTCAGCCTGCTTTATTACTACGGTACGTCTCTCTCCAGAACATACGACCGCAAAAAAGGAATACAGATACTTGATGAGGGAGTAAATAAGATTGAAAAACTGCAGGAGATGCTTTTCGATTTCGAGATATCTCTGGCCGATGCCCATCACCGTTCAAAACAGCTTTCAAAAGCCATCAGTTATTATCAGTCGGCTTTCAGGAGGAGCCCCGAGACTCATTCCATCCTGTATAACATTGCTTCTATTTATGATGAGATGGAAGACGCGGAGGAGGGTGCGCTGACCTATTACGAGCGTTTTCTAAAGACTGCACCCGGACATTTGAACGTAAATGGTGACCCTATTCCGCAAAGTGAGTTGAAAAAACTCACTACCAGCGAGCTATACTATCGAGCTGCTGCCCAGAGAGTGGAGGAACTGCGAAGAGCCCGTTTCTTTGATCAGAAAAAGAAGTGAACGGTCTGAATCAATTGAACAGGTCGTCAATGCCTTCGCTGTTTACCGGTGGAACGCTGTCACGGTAGAAGTCGGGAGAATAACGGGTTGAATTACGGCAGGGATCAAAATTGGCAGGAATATCAAATGTGCCTTCAGCGGTATAATTCAATTCCGGATCGGCATAAATTTTTTGGCAAAAGATGCCGTGGATGGGGAGCGCCATGCTGGCTCTCTGATGGCGAATTTACGGAGAAGAAATGTCTCCGCAGCGAGGGGATGCTGTCGGAATACAGGCATACCACGGGCTATCTGTTTTTCAACTACAAAAACCCGTTTACCACGTTGTTCACGTCCGTACAGTTCACCTACAACAACACGTGGAGAAATACGCTTTACGACGTGACCTACGACGACGTTTTAAGCAGCAGCACCGGCATACTCCACCCTAACACCTCCCACAACGTCGGCATCAACTATTCGCTCGGGAAAAGTATCGGCGCCATCAATTCAGGAGTGAAGGTTTTTGCCGGATACAACAAAAATCTCGCAGTCGCAATGAGCCAGGGAGTAATATCCGATTGCACATCAGATAGTTATTTCATATCTCCGTATATCATCACCGACGTCAACCGGAAAGTGATTTTTAAATACAGCGCCTCTTACCGCTATAGCCTGAATAAAATACGAAATAGCAAAATGGATCGGGTAAATTATTTTACGCAGGATATCTCTGCGACTTTCATTCCCGTTAAGAAACTGACTTTTACCGTTTCATTCAATCACTATTTCAACGATATGATTGAGTCGTCGGCGCGTTCGTCGTGGTTTGGGAACGTGGGGGCAAGATACAAGATGAAAGATGTGGATTTGATGCTCAACTGGACAAATATCTTCAATACCCGTCAATTCGTAACCTACTCCTATAACGATATCAGCAGCTATTATTCGGTATATGGCTTGCGCCCTGCGGAAGTGTTGCTAAGGGTGAGATTCAAGATATTATGATGCATGCAAGAACGCAAGGGAATAAGTTATTGTTTGAATAGTTCCGAATGACTACCAATTCTAAGAAGTTCAATTATATCATTATCATCATCAAACCATATGAGTAGAAAATCTTCCTCAATATGGCATTCCATACAGCCTTTTAAGTTTCCTTTGAGCATATGAGGTCTTAGTTCTGACGGCAATTTTTCCTCATTCTCAAGCATTCTTACAACTTCCAGTAGTTTAATAATTTTTTTGTGTTGATTCCGGTATTTTTTGAAGTCCTTTTTATATTGCGTGCTGTAGTATACTCTTTTCATTAATCGCAAGATTTTA
The DNA here is from genome assembly GCA_018433945.1 of Proteiniphilum sp. GTDB lineage: Bacteria > Bacteroidota > Bacteroidia > Bacteroidales > Dysgonomonadaceae > Proteiniphilum. The sequence continues at coordinate 11,257 of JAHDQF010000059.1, forward strand.
TAAAGGCATCCAAACTACTGGTATCAATCGTTCCGGCAATTTCTCCTGAACGTGCTTCTTCTAGTGCTTCTAAAGTAGTTTCGTTAGGTTCATTATAAACGCTCTCCATGAGAATACACTCTACATAATTACTTAGGCTTCTATTTGTTTTTCTCGCTTCTTCTTTCAGTCTGTCAAGCAAGTGTACATTTAGTCTAAAAGCTGTTTGTCGTTTTTCTACTCTTGTTCCCATAATTACATATTGTTATACAATTGTTTTCTTTGTATTACAAAAGTATTATATATATACCATATATCCAAATTTAAGGGATATTTTGTAGATCAGGGGGAGCATATACAAATGAATAAGACATGAATTTACGTCTGCTGAAACGTGAGTTAGAGGGTGCCGTTACGAAGGGAAGGAAAACTGTCGGAAGTCAATCTTCAAGAGCGAATGGAAGTGTAAGATATTATTCGCTTCCAGGTAATATTACCACATTATTGAGTTTCATTCAAACAAACAGGATCCAATTACTGTTCTCCTGGTAATCTTCAATAACCGAAACTTTGTTGTCGGATGAAAAGCCGGCCATTCGTTTTGAAATATCTTGTTGCAGCAGGGTGATTGCTCCTTCTATCAAATCTTTTCGGAAACCTTTCTGCGCCAAATCCAATACTTGATTCATAGAGATGATGCGCCCGATCACTTGTCCTATTTCCACTGTCTTACGTTGGGACATCTCCATATCCAGATTGAAATTCATCAGATCTTTCACATAATCTGCCGCTCTACCGATCAAGTCGTATCCTTTCATAAACAGGAAAACATTCTTCTCTTTGGCTCTTTTCATTAATTTCATCAATCCTTCTGTGATTTGTGCATACAGGATATCATTTGAACCCTCGAAGATTTGAAAAGGACGACTATCCATTGTGGCGCGGCCGACAAGGTGATTCAGTTTGTAAGATTTTGCCCCTATCAACTGCATGGCCGATTGTGCGGCTTCCTGCATGAAGTCGGTAATCACACTTTTAACTGCGTTGGCTTCCAAACCATGTGGCGCCATATCCCTTTGGGTATTCAGTTTCTCGGTACTGTTCACACACATGGCCGTGCAAACAGTATAAGATGCCTGCAGTTTTGATAACCGGTTCTGTACCTGGTCGTAACGTAAAAGACTCCGGCCCCCGACAGAGCGCTGCCTGCAATGTGCCAGGGCCTCATCAAGCATTCGTTGAATGAATCCCATTCCCATTCCCGGAAATTGCATCCTGCTACTATGCAGCAAGTCAAGCATCATCTTTATTCCGGTGGTATGGGGTTTCAATTTGTGAGTGGCGGGAACCGCTAAATCGATGCGGTTTTTACCATAAGGAATTGCATATAACCCTAAGGTCTCGAATATCTCTTCAACTACAATTCCTTGCCCTGGTGCGCTGACATCAACCAGGAAAAAATCAATATCACGCTGTAGGTCGCCTGTCTTACTTTGTCGCCGTGCTGTTATTAACCAGTATTCTGCCAAACCGGTCAATCCGGCCCAGTGTTTCGTTCCTTTCAAATGATACTTACCCTCTTTTTCTGTGTACGAAGTTTGCATGTTCAATGCATCGCTGCCGAAGTCGGGTTCGGTGATCATGAGCCCACCCATGGCCTGCTCTTCTAAAAACCTTTTGAACACCGGCGCCTTCACTTCTTCTTGCCCATATTTGGCGAACGGCTGCAAAAACAATGCGGAATTTATGCCAAAGGTCAGGCATAGCGCCAATGATTCGTAGGATGTTGTTGCCAGCAATGCAAGAATTTCGTGTGTCAATGCACCACGACCGCCATACTCTTTTTTGATACAAACGGAGAGCGGATTGACTGACATTATTTCTTGCAGGACAAAAGGTGGTAAACCTCGCTCAGTCCCCATCTGGTCGATATTGCCGCGATGATGAAAAACCAGGTCCATTTTGGTTTTTAAATCATTCATCAATTCTGCAAAAGGCCTCGTATTGCTTTTGGCGTTTTGATGAGAGGAGGATATATCGGATTGCGTGGAAGACATAAAGAAAATCATTTAAATAGTATTTTTAATCAGCAGCAACCAGCTAAAATATTTAAACAATTTCTCATGAATAAAGTTGAGAGGGTAGGCCAGGGCAGTTACAAAACTTTTTGTATATTTGCGTTAGATTAAAACAGCCAGAGATGACAACACGGGAAGAATATATAAGGTTGCTGGGGCAATTCGTTTCAGAATATGGTGCAGAATATGGAATTTCTCGCATTGGTATTTTTGGTTCGGTAGCACGCGGCCAGCAAACAGAAGATAGTGATGTGGATGTTCTAATCGAGGCTCCTGTGCTTGATTTGCTGTCACTTATAGCCATAAAGCGTCGACTGGAAGAGATATTAGGTTCGCCGGTCGATCTGGTGCGCAAAACTCAATATATGCCCCCACAGTTTAGGAATAGGGTTGAGAAGGAGGTTATCTATGTATGATTGGGTACTCATAATGAGTGGGTTACACAACATCGAAAAATCACTACTGCATATACTTGATCGCACTTCGTGGATTAAAACTGTTGATGATTTTTTAAAAACTCCGGCAGGAGTGGATGCTCTTGATATTGCTGCAATAAGACTTATGGCTGTGGGGGAAGAAATCAAAAAGATCGAAAAGAGAAGTGGTGGGGAATTATTGTCTCGGTATCCTGAAATTGAATGGAGAGACATCATGGGATTTCGGGATTTTATTGCCCATGCCTATTTTCATATCGATGCATCGGTGGTTTTTGACACTGTACAGAATAACATTCGCCCATTGTTGACAACAATACAGCAAATAATTGCCGATTTGGAAAAACAAGAACACGACGAAGATTAAAATATGGATGTGCAAAAGATTATTGAAGATAATATGGACAAGATTAAGACATTATGCACAATGTATAATGTTAAGTCCTTGTTTGCATTTGGATCTGTGTGTACTGATAAATTCAATGACCAAAGTGATATAGACTTATTGATTGCTTTCAATTACATGGATTATGGTGATTCAGTTTAAATATCCAATTCTATGAGACGACTTCAACATTACCGGAAAATCCAAAATTCTATGAGGCGACTTGAAACACTACCCTTATTGATTTTACTGCTGACTTTTGTAACAGCTCTATCCGCACAGGAGAACAAAGAAAACCGCTACACGTTCCTGCTTACCGGGGCATCCTTCGCATCGCCCAACAACGGGTGGTTTGAAGTGGGTTGCGAATTGACAGGGGCTGTTCCGCTGAACCGTGCTATCGGAGGCGAGGCCATTGCCGATGCTGCCAACCGGATGGCGGAAGGGACGCTCTACTCAAAAGAGGAACTGGAGGAGATTGACGCGCTGGTGATCATGCAGGTACACGACAAGGATGTGTACGATGAATCGCAGTTGCAAACGAAATATACCGACTACAAAACCCCTTTCGACCGCAGCAATTATGCTGCCGCATTTGATTATGTGATCAAACGTTACCTCACGGAGTGCTATAACCTGAAATTTGATGAAAATTCCAAATACTACAATACCCGCATGGGCAAACCGGCGGTGGTGGTGCTCTGTACCGACTGGCACGACGGGCGGGTGACCTACAACACTTCGGTGCGCAGGCTGGGCGAAAAATGGGGATTTCCGGTGGTGGAATTCGACAGATATATCGGATTTTCCAGGAATGCGGTGCATCCCGTGACGGGCGGACAGGTGAGTCGTTTGTTTACCGTTGACGAGCAGGAGATTGCCGGAGAGACTTACGGCTGGCATCCCGAAAACGGACAGGAGAAATATATCCAGCGCCGGATGGCCGCCATCTTTGCAGATACCATGCGGAGGATCTTTCCGGTAAAAGATTGCAAAATGTGACCTAAAAAAATAATATCGATTAATCGACAAATTGTTTTTGTATATTTGCGTTAGATTAAAGCTGCCAGATATGACAACACGTGAAGAATATATGAGGCTACTGGGGCAATTCGTTTCAGAATATGGTTCGGAATATGGAATTTCGCGCATCGGTATTTTTGGTTCTGTAGCACGCGGCCAACAAAAAAATCCGGCTTTACAATGAGAATAAAAGAGATCATACAGACCATTGAACAACTCGCACCGCTACCGCTGCAGGAGGAGTATGACAACAGCGGGCTGCAGGTGGGCGATCCGGGCAGGGAGGCTACAGGAGCACTGCTGGCTATCGACGTGACCGAAGAGGTGGTGGATGAGGCCATCGCACTGGGATGCAACCTGGTTATCTCGCATCACCCCATTGCTTTTCGTCCTTTCCGTTCGCTTACCGGCAAGAGCTATGTGGAACGTTCCATGATAATGGCCATCCGCAACGACATTGCACTCTATGCTGCTCATACCAACCTCGACAATGCCGGGGGTGGTGTGAACTACCGGTTGGCAGAAATGCTGGAGCTGCAGAATGTGAAGGTGCTTAGCCCAAAAGAGCAGGCACTGTTCAAGTTTGTCACCACTGTACCGGTGCATCATGCCGAGAGCGTGCGCAATGCACTCTTTAATGCCGGTGCCGGCCATATTGGCAATTACGACAGCTGCAGCTACAACCTGACCGGTGAGGGAACTTTCCGGCCGGGGGCAGGAACAAACCCTTTCGTGGGAGAGGCCGAGAAGCTTCACTTTGAACCCGAGGTGCGGATTGAAACCGTGGTGCCGGTGATGAAGAAAGAGGAGGTGCTGCGGGCCTTGCTGGCGGTGCATCCCTATGAGGAGCCGGTGTATGACTTCTATCCCATTGCCAACGAGTGGGGGCAGCACGGTGGTGGCGTGGTGGGGGTGCTGCCTGAACCGATGCCGGAGCAGGAGTTTCTCTATCAGCTGAAAGATCTTTTTAACCTGCCCACCATCCGTCATTCCAAAATTCGGGGAAAGGAGATACGCGACGTGGCCATCTGTGGGGGTGCCGGTGCCTTCCTCATACCCCGTGCAGTGGCTTATGGTGCCGATGCTTTTCTGACGGGTGAGGCAAAGTACAATGATTTTTATGATGTAGAGGGGAACATCCTCCTTGCAGTGGTAGGCCATTACGAGTCAGAAATCTGCACAAAAGATATTTTTTTCGACCTTCTTTCGAAAAAATTTCCTACCTTTGCGCTGCATAAATCGGCGTTCGACGTGAATCCGGTGAAGTACCTGTAACAGAAAGCGGTCCGACTTGTTCCCGCAATTACAGTGAATGTGGTAACGAAACGATTTTTTTTCATCGTTTGGTTACTGCATTTTTTCGTTACAGACACGTTGTCTGGCACAACGCCTGCCCCATTGGGCAGTTGCGGAATTGCCACCAGGTGAACATCAACATAACATTATCAAAAATAGCATTCATATGGCAACAAAAAAGAAAGTCGTGGAACAGGAAATGTCGGTAGAAGACAAACTGAAGTCACTTTACAAGCTGCAGTCCTATCTCTCAGAGATCGACCGCATCAAAACCCTCAGGGGGGAACTACCCCTGGAGGTAGCTGACCTGGACGATGAGATTGCCGGGTTGGGGACCCGTATCAATAACTTTGAGTTGGAGCTCAAGCAACTGGAGGAGAACACCAAGTTACAGAAAGGTAAGATCGAAACCAGCAAGGCGAAGATTGAGCGATACACCAAGCAGCTGGATAATGTGCGCAACAGCAAGGAGTATGACCATCTCTCGAAAGAGATCGAATTCGAAACGCTTGAGATTGAACTGTCGGAGAAGCATATCCGTGAATATGAACAGCAGGTTGTGGCGATTAAGGAGCAGATAGCTGCTGCCAAAGAGTTGCTGAAAGAGAAAACAAGCGACCTGGAACACAAGAAGAAAGAGCTCGAAGATATCGTCTCAGAAACAAAAGCACAGGAGGAGAAGATACGCGAGAAAGCCAAGAAAACGGAGACCACCATTGAGCCGCGTCTGTTGGCAGCGTTCAAGCGTATCCGTAAGAATGCCCGCAACGGGCTGGGTATCGTGCCCATTCAGCGGGGTGCCTGTGGCGGTTGCTTTAACAAGATACCGCCGCAGAAGCAGATGGATATCAAACTGGGTAAGAAGGTCATTGTTTGTGAGTATTGTGGTCGCATCATGATTGATCCCGTGATGGCGGGCCTTGCTGAGAAATAGCGCGTGTGGCAGCGAGGTGAGAAGAGGGTAGATTATGGATTTTTTTCCCTATTTCTTCCCATAATTTGCACTGTTTTGTGACAAATGGTTTATCTTTGCAATCCAATTGGAATCATGCTCTCATGTTCATTCACAGCTAACTAAAAAAACCTTTTGATTGATAATTGATTACTCAAAAAAAGGTCATTACCTGGTTATTTATTACACAACTTATGGCTAATCGAATAAAAATTAAGAAAGGCTTACGGATCCCGTTGTTGGGGGAGTGTGAAGAGACACTCCGCGGCACGGTGAGAAGTGAGGTGGTGCGAATCTGCCCCGAGGATTTTCAGGGCATCACTCCCAAGTTAGCCGTCAAGGCGGGCGACAGCGTGAAAGCGGGTTCCCCTCTTTTCTATGAAAAGAACCAGCCCAGCATGTTGTTTGCCTCACCTGTGAGCGGTGTGGTCACCACCATTGAACGGGGTGAGAAACGCCGCATTCGCTATATTGAAGTCAAGGCAGATGCCACAACTGAGTATCTGGATTATGGCATAAAAAAACCGGCTGACCTCTCTGCTGAAGAGGTGAAACAGTCGATCCTGGATGCCGGCATCTGGTTCCTGATCAAACAGCGCCCCTATGATGTGGTGGCTGCACCCGGTAAGGCTCCTCGTGACATCTTCGTCACGGGCTTCGATACGGCGCCGCTGGCTCCAAATTACGATTTTATCCTGCAGGGGCAGGAGGCAGACCTCGAGGCCGGGTTCGACGCACTGTCGAAGCTGACCGCCGGAAAGGTCTATCTCTCCATCAGCCCGAAGAGCAGCAACAAGGGGTTGCGTGAGGCGAAGAACGTGGTCATCACCGAGTTCGACGGCCCTCATCCGGCGGGCAACGTGGGTGTGCAGATCAACCGCCTGAAGCCGGTGAACCGCGGCGAGACGGTCTGGACCCTCAACGCTTTGGATGTGGCCATCATTGGGCGCCTCTTCAACAAGGGTATCGTGGACCTGACACGTATCGTAGCCCTTGCCGGCTCGGAGGTGAAGCAGACCGGCTACTGGAAGATGGTGATCGGTACCCAGCTGAAGCAGCTCTTCCAAAACAACGTGACCGAAGGGATCTCGCTGCGTTACATCAGCGGCAACCCGCTGACCGGTGTGAAGATCGATGCGGATGGGGTGCTGCGTGCCGGCCATTCGCAGGTGACGGTGATTCCTGAGGGTGACGACGTGCATGAGGCTCTCGGCTGGGCATCGCTCTCCCCCAGGCGCTACAGCGCCGGTTGCACCTATCCCAGGCTGAAAAAAGCCTACCGCCTGGATGCACGACTGCTGGGCGGTCGCCGTGCCATCATCGTCTCCAACGAGTATGACAAGGTGTTCCCCATGGATATTTACCCTGAGCAGCTGATCAAGGCGATCATCGCTTTCAATATCGACAAGATGGAGGCGCTGGGTATCTACGAGGTGGCCCCGGAAGATTTCGCACTCTGCGAGTTTGTTGACACCTCGAAGCTGGAGTTGCAACACATCGTACGCAGCGGCCTTGATCTGCTCCGCAAGGAGATGGAGTAACGGAAGAGCGGGATCATTTGAATAATAACTACTAAAATATAGCACTTTGAAAGCGTTAAGAAACTATCTTGATAAGATAAAGCCCAATTTTGAAGAGGGGGGAAAGCTGCATTGGCTCTATTCCACTTACGATGCGTTTGAGACGTTTCTGTTTGTCCCCAACACTACTTCCAAAAGAGGCGTACACATTCACGATGCGCGCGACTCGAAGCGTACCATGATCATCGTGATCGTGGCCCTGATACCGGCACTGCTGGTGGGCATGTACAACGTGGGACTGCAACACTATATGGCCATCGGCCAGGAGGTGTCGCTGCTCAACAAATTTCTTTTCGGCCTGATTGCCATGTTGCCGCTGATCGTGGTCTCCTACGTGGTGGGTCTCGGCATCGAGTTTGCCATGGCGCAGGTGAAAAAAGAGGAGGTGGCCGAGGGTTTTCTGGTCTCCGGGATGTTGATCCCGATGATCGTGCCCATCGACACGCCCCTCTGGATGGTGGCCGTGGCCACTGCCTTCTCGGTTATCTTTGCCAAGGAGGTGTTTGGCGGTACAGGTTACAACATCTTCAATGTGGCACTCATTGTTCGTGCGTTTCTCTTCTTCTCTTATCCCTCCAAGATGTCGGGCGACCAGGTATGGGTGCGCACGGCTGATACCTTTGGCATGGGTAAGGGGAGTGTGATTGATGGCTACTCTGGCGCTACACCGCTGGGACAGATTGCCACCACCGAGGCAGGCAGCTTCAGTGAGTTCACTTTCCATGGCATCACGGGTGATCCCCTTTCCATCAGTGATATGTTCTTCGGCTTCATCCCCGGCTCGGTGGGTGAGGTCTCAACTTTTGCCATCCTCCTGGGTGCGCTGATCCTGATTGCCACCGGCGTGGGCAGCTGGAAGACCATGCTCTCGGTCTTTGTGGGCGGTGCTGTGGGTGTGTTGCTGGTCAACACTTTTGCACAGAATGCCATCATGGAGATGCCCCTCTACTATCACTTCCTGCTGGGAGGATTTGCTTTTGGTGCCGTCTTCATGGCTACCGACCCGGTGACATCGGCCCGTACGGAGAGAGGTAAATGGATTTACGGCTTCCTGATCGGACTGATGGCGATCACCATCCGCGTCTTCAACCCCGGCTACCCGGAGGGGATGATGCTGGCGATCCTGCTGATGAACGCCTTTGCACCGCTCATCGACTTCTACGTGATCGATGCCAACATCAGACGGCGGTTGAAACGTGCCGCGGCTGTGTCACAACAGGCATAACGACTGTAACAGAATAAGCATCAAGATTGCATAAATCAAACGATATGAACAGAGAAAACAGTGGATACACAATCATATACGCAGCAGTAATGGTGATCATTGTCGCCCTGGGGCTTGCCTTTACCCATCAGGCACTGAGTGAGAGACAGACCGCCAATGTGAACATCGACAAGATGCAGCAGATACTGCGTTCGCTGAACATGGATGTCTCTGCTGCCGATGCGCAGCAGAAATATGATGAATTGGTGAAGAATGCCTACCTGATTACCCCCGAGGGTGAGAAGGTGGAGGGTAGCGAGGGTACCTCCCCCGATGATCCCGCTTTCTCCACCGAGCTGGACGATGAGCGTGCAGCGGGGCTGCCGGTATATGAAGCGGAGGTGGATGGTTCGGTAAAGTATATCATCCCGATGCAGGGTACCGGACTGTGGGGACCCATCTGGGGATACCTGGCCGTGGAGGCTGATGGCAGCACCATCTACGGTGCCGAGTTCGGTCACCAGGGCGAGACCCCGGGGCTGGGAGCCGAGATTGCGACACCCTCTTTTCGTAAGCAGTTTACCGGTAAGGAGCTGATCAAGGAGGGGAGCTTCCGCTCCGTAGCGGTGGTGAAGTCTGGTCAGACGGCTGCCGGCCGTGACTATGTGGACGGCATCTCCGGTGGTACCATCACCAGCAAGGGGGTGGATGCCATGCTGCTCAACAGCGTGGGGAAATACAGTAAATTTTTGATGAACCTGAATGCTGCCCAATGAGGTCAGTCAACATAAAAGTATAAGAATATGGGATTATCTACAAAAACAAAAGCGGCCCTGCTGGGACCGTTGAATAAGAACAACCCTGTGATCGTGCAGGTGCTCGGTATCTGCTCTGCGCTGGCGGTCACCTCTAAGCTGGAGCCTTCACTGGTGATGGCTGTAGCCGTGACGCTGGTGCTGGCTGCGGCCAATGTGATCATCTCGTTGCTGCGCAAGACCATTCCCAACCGTATCCGTATCATCGTACAGCTGGTGGTGGTGGCTACGCTGGTGACGATCGTGAGTGAGGTGTTGAAAGCTTTCGCCTACGATGTAAATAAACAGCTTTCGGTCTTTGTGGGTCTGATCGTGACCAACTGTATCCTGATGGGACGCCTTGAGGCGTTTGCCCTGGGCAACGGTCCCTGGCCCTCCTTCCTCGACGGCATTGGCAATGGACTGGGGTATGGCTGGATTCTGGTGGCGGTGGGATTCTTCCGTGAGCTGCTGGGATCGGGTGAGCTGCTGGGATATAAGGTGATTCCGCAGTTCATGTATGACGCCGGATACCAGAACAACGGACTGATGATGCTGGCTCCCATGGCACTGATCCTGGTGGCAGTGATCATCTGGGTACACCGGTCCCGCAACAAGGAATTGCAGGAGGAAACCAATTAACAGAAACTGAAAAACGACTACAAATATGGATGCAATTAGTCTGATTGTCCGGTCGATCTTTGTCGACAACATGATATTCGCCTATTTTCTTGGGATGTGCTCCTTCCTGGCGGTGTCGAGGAATGTGAAAACAGCCCTGGGACTCGGTATTGCCGTTACCTTCGTACTGGTGATCACGGTACCTGTCAACTTTCTGCTGGAAAACTATGTGCTCAAAGCAGGTGCGCTCTCCTGGCTGGGTGAGGAGTATGCGGAAGTGGACCTGAGTGTCTTCAGCCTGCTGATCTTTATCGCCATCATCGCTTCCATTGTACAGCTGGTGGAGATGATCATCGAGCGATTCAGTCCCTCACTCTACGCCTCACTCGGTATCTTCCTGCCGCTGATCGCCGTGAACTGTTCCATCCTCGGTGGATCACTGTTCATGCAGCAGCGCCAATTTGCCAATATTGGTATGGCTACTGCCTACGGCTTTGGTTCCGGTATCGGCTGGCTGCTGGCCATCGTGGGGCTGGCTGCCATTCGCGAGAAGCTGGAGTATTCGCATGTACCCAAGCCGCTCAAGGGATTGGGCATCACCTTTATTGTGACGGCACTGATGGCCATCGGCTTCATGAGCTTCTCCGGAATCAATATCTAATCATCAACAGATAGCAACAGAAATAAATATAAATAAAATACATAAGTATGAGTGTATTATTGAGTGCGGGCGGATTGACCATATGGGCGAGTGTCATCGTATTCCTGCTGGTCATTTTGATCCTGGTAGTGATCATCCTGGTAGCAAAGGCAAAACTGATGCCCACGGGCAACGTGAAGATCATCGTGAACGAAGAAAAAGAGCTGGAGGTGCCGATGGGAAGCACGCTGCTCACCACCCTGCAATCGCAGGACATCTACCTCTCTTCCGCCTGTGGTGGTGGAGGTACCTGCGGCCAGTGCCGTTGCCGTGTGCTTGAGGGGGGAGGAGAGATTCTCCCCACCGAGAAGGGTCACTTCAGCCGTAAGGAGCAGCTGAACAACTGGCGACTGAGCTGCCAGCTGAAGGTGAAGGAGGATATGAAGATCATCGTTCCCGAAGAGGTGTTCGGCATCAAGGAGTGGGAGTGTGAGGTGGTCTCCAACCGCAATGTGGCATCGTTCATCAAGGAGTTTGTGGTGAAGCTGCCGGAGGGGGAGAAGCTCGATTTCAAGCCTGGCTCCTACATCCAGATCAGGGTGCCTAAGTATGGCCAGATCAAATATTCTGACTTTATCATTGAAGAGGAGTACAAAGCGGAGTGGGACAAGTTAAAGATGTGGGATCTGGTTGCCAGGAACGATGAGGAGACAGTGCGTGCTTATTCCATGGCCAACTATCCCGCCGAGGGGAACGTCATCATGCTCAACGTGCGTGTGGCCACACCGCCGTTCGACCGTGCCAAGGGCACCTGGATGGCTGTGAACCCGGGGATCGTCTCTTCTTATATCTTCAGTCTGAAGCCGGGTGACAAGGTGATGATGTCTGGTCCTTATGGTGACTTCCACCCCATCATCGACAGCAAGCGAGAGATGCTCTGGGTGGGCGGTGGCGCCGGTATGGCACCCCTCCGTGCACAAATCATGCACATGACCAAGACGCTGAAGGTCACGGACCGGAAGATGTCTTACTTCTACGGTGCGCGTGCACTGGTGGAAGCGTTTTACCTCGAAGATTTCTACGAACTGGAGCGTGAGTTCCCCAACTTTTCGTTCCACCTGGCACTCGACCGCCCCGACCCGGCTGCGGATGCTGCCGGCGTGAAGTACACCCCCGGATTTGTGCATCAGGTGATCTATGATTCCTACCTGAAAGATCATGAGGCTCCGGAAGATATTGAGTACTACATGTGCGGTCCCGGACCCATGGCGGCCGCCGTACAGCGGATGCTCGATGACCTGGGCGTGCCACCCGAGATGATTATGTTTGATGATTTTGGGTAAATAGCGAATCATGAATGCTTCAAATCGGTAAACGGCTGATAGCGTGAATAGTTTATTGCGCTGTTTTGTGTCAAATGAAAAGATAATGGGCTCTTGAATTGTCAAAATGTAAATTTCTTAGCAAAATATTTGCAAAATATTTTGCCGGTTCACTTTTTTGGCTTTACTTTGCAACCATCAAACAGTAAACAGATACATCACAATGGTGCGCAATATTGATATTCTAGTCATTTCTATTCTACTTCTTCTGGAAGGATTCAGAGGGTGAGACTGGTATATCATATCGTATATTGACGCAGATAAATAGATTTAGATGACCTTTCTCACCCGGTGAGAAAGGTTTTTTTGGTTACGACTAATCAACAGGAATGAACAATGGAGCGTATTTATGTTTTTGACACCACATTGAGGGATGGCGAACAGGTTCCCGGTTGCCAGCTCAACACCATTGAGAAGATACAGATTGCGCAGGCACTGGAGCTGCTGGGTGTGGATGTGATTGAAGCTGGATTTCCGGTATCGAGTCCCGGTGATTTTAACTCGGTGGTGGAGATTTCAAAGGCAGTAACCTGGCCTACCATCTGTGCACTGACCCGTGCAGTGGAGAAAGATATTGAGGTAGCTGCCGAGTCGCTGCAGCATGCCAAGCGGAAAAGGATCCACACCGGCATCGGCACTTCTGACAGCCATATCAGGTACAAATTCAACTCCAACCGGGAAGAGATCATCGAACGGGCGGTGAAGGCAGTGAAGCATGCCCGCCGCTTCGTGGACGATGTGGAGTTCTATGCCGAGGATGCGGGACGTACCGGCAACGAATACCTGGCCCGTGTGGTGCAGGCAGTGGTGAACGCCGGTGCCACCGTGGTGAATATCCCCGACACCACCGGCTACTGTTTCCCCGACGAGTATGGTGCCAAGATCAAATACCTGATGAACAACGTGGATATGAAAGATGCGATTCTCTCCACCCATTGCCATCAAGACCTGGGCATGGCTACAGCAAATACGCTCTCGGGCGTAATCAATGGCGCCCGCCAGGTGGAGGTGACCATCAATGGCATCGGCGAGCGGGCCGGCAATACCTCTCTCGAGGAGGTGGTGATGGCACTCAAGAGCCACAAGGAGCGGGGTTTCGATACCAATATCAATACCCAGCATATCTACTCCACCAGCCGCATGGTCTCCAGCCTGATGAACATGCCGGTGCAGCCCAACAAGGCGATCGTGGGCCGCAATGCCTTTGCACACTCTTCCGGCATTCACCAGGACGGGGTGCTGAAGAATGTGGAGACCTACGAGATCATCAATCCCAAAGATGTGGGCATCGATGACAATGCGATCGTGCTGACCGCCCGCAGCGGGCGTGCCGCACTGAAGAACCGTCTCAACCTGCTGGGTGTGAAGCTGGAATCGGAGGAGCTGGACAAGGTGTATCAGCAGTTCCTCGAGCTGGCGGACAGGAAAAAGGACATCAACGATGACGATATCCTGATGCTGGTAGGCAAAGAGGCACGCCTGCATCGCATCAAGGTGGAGTATCTGCAGGTGCTCTGTGGCATTGGCGTGCGCGACGTGGCAAGCATCTGCCTCAACATTGCCGGCGAGCGCTTCGAAGCCACCGCCAGCGGCAACGGCCCGGTGGATGCCGCCATCCGTGCAGTGAAAAATATCATCAAACGAAAAATCAAGATACAGGAGTTCCTGATCCAGGCCATCGACCATGGCAGCGACGACATCGGCAAGGTGCATATGCAGGTGGAACATAACGGCGCTCTTTACTACGGTTTCTCGGCCAATACCGATATCGTGGCAGCCTCAGTGGAGGCCTATATCGACGCGGTAAATAAGTTTACGGACGGATAATTGGCTTCTGCCTTGCGGCGATAAGCTGTAAGCGATAAGCAGTAAGCTATAAGCTATAAGCTGTAAGCAGTAAGCGACAAGTGATAAGTGATAAGCAGTAGGCAAATATCAAATCAACGAATCAACATAAATGAAGACGCTTTTCGATAAAATCTGGGACGCGCACGTGGTGACCACTGTGCCGGATGGCCCCACGCAGTTATATATTGACAGGCATTTGTGTCACGAGGTGACCAGTCCGCAGGCGTTTGCCGGATTGCGTGCCCGGGGACTGAAAGTGTTCCGTCCCGCACAGACTACACTGACGGCCGACCATAATATTCCCACCATGGGGCAGGACAGTCCCATCCGCGACAAGGTCTCTCGCTTTCAGGTGGATACGCTGGCGAAGAATGCCCGTGATTTCGGGCTTACTTACTATGGCCTCAATAACCCGAAGAATGGGATCGTACATGTGATCGGCCCCGAGAATGGCTATACCCAGCCGGGGATGACCATCGTCTGCGGCGACAGCCACACCTCCACGCACGGTGCTTTCGGGGCGATTGCCTTTGGCATCGGCACCAGCGAGGTGGAGATGGTGCTGGCCTCTCAGTGCATCCTGCAAACACGGCCCAAGACCATGCGCATCAACTTTGAAGGAAAACTCAGGGAGCAGGTAGGTGCCAAGGATATGGCGCTCTACATGATCGCTCAGCTTACTACGGGCGGTGCCACGGGTTACTTTGTGGAGTATGCCGGCGAGGCGGTACGCCACCTCACCATGGAGGAGCGGATGACGCTCTGCAACCTGAGCATCGAGATGGGTGCCCGCGGCGGTCTGGTGGCACCCGATGAGACCACCTTCAACTACCTCCGCGGCCGCGAGTTTGCACCCAAGGGTGAGCGGTGGGAGGAGGCGATGGCTTACTGGCAGACGCTCCATACTGATGAGGGGGCGCAGTTTGACAAAGAGGTGACTTTCGACGCGTCGCAGATCAAGCCGATGATCACCTACGGCACCAACCCGGGCATGGGGATGCCGATCGACGGTACCATCCCTACGCTGGATGAGATCGATGAGGCAGGGAAGATCTCCTTTGAGAAATCGCTCCGGTACATGGGCTTTGAGCCGGGTGAGAAGCTGGAGGGAAAACCAATCGATTATGTGTTCCTGGGCAGCTGTACCAACGGCCGCATCGAGGACTTCCGCCTCTTCGCAGGCTATGTGAAGGGCAGGAAGAAAGCTCACAATGTGACGGCCTGGCTGGTGCCGGGCAGCTGGCAGGTGCGCAAGCAGATCGAAGCGGAAGGCCTGGATAAGATCCTGGAGGCAGCCGGCTTTGAGCTCCGGCAACCCGGATGCTCAGCCTGCCTGGCGATGAACGACGACAAGGTCCCCGCCGGCAAGTACGCCGTCTCCACCTCAAACCGTAACTTCGAGGGACGGCAGGGCCCCGGTGCACGCACCATCCTGGCGGGGCCGCTGGTGGCGGCCGCTGCGGCAGTGAATGGGAAAATTACGCAACCATGAATAATGAACATGCAAAAGTTCAATCAATAACAAGCAGGAAAATGAAAAAATTCCAGACAATCACATCGACATACGTACCCCTTCCCATTGAGAACGTGGATACCGACCAGATCATTCCGGCCCGCTTCCTGAAAGCCACCACACGTGAGGGCTTCGGCGACAACCTCTTCGCCGACTGGCGCTACGACAAGGAGGGGAACCCCAAGGGCGACTTTGTGCTGAACGACCCCACCTACAGTGGGGAGGTGCTGGTGGCAGGGAAGAACTTCGGCAGCGGCAGCAGTCGCGAGCATGCAGCATGGGCCATTGCCGGTTATGGCTTCAAGGTGGTGGTGTCCAGCTTTTTTGCCGACATCTTCCGCAACAACGCCCTCAACAACGGTATCCTTCCGGTGGTGGTGAGCGATGATTTCCTGCGCGGCCTCTTCAACGCATCGAAAGCCGATCCGAAGAGCACCGTCACGGTCAACCTGGAGGAGCAGACCATCACCAACAACACCACGGGTGAGTGTGAACAGTTCGAGATCAATGCCTACAAGAAGGAGTGCCTGCTTAAGGGACTCGACGACATCGACTTTCTGCTGTCGAACAAAGATAAAATCGTAGCATACGAACAACAGCGTACCTATGCCTATTGAGTTATTCAGTAGTTACGTGCGAAGCACGAATAACGCGAAGCGAATAACGTGAACGAAGTGAACAAATAACGGCGTAGCCGAATAACGCGAACAACGCACGTAGTTCAGTTTACCACATTAAAAACAGATCGTTTTGGGAGAAGTAAGAAAAATAGAGATCATGGATACCACGCTCCGCGATGGGGAACAGACCTCCGGCGTATCTTTTGCAGCGCAGGAGAAGGTGAGCGTGGTGAGACTCTTGCTGGAAGAGCTGAAGGTGGACCGCGTGGAGATTGCCTCGGCCCGCGTCTCGGAGGGTGAGTTCCGCTCGGTGCAGAAGATGGCGCAGTGGGCTGCTGCCCATGGCTACCTGGACCGGCTGGAGGTGCTTGGCTTCGTGGATGGCGGCACCTCGCTCGAGTGGATCGCCAATGCCGGCTGTCGTGTGGTGAACCTGCTCTGCAAGGGGTCGCTGAAGCACTGCACCTGGCAGCTGCGCAAGTCAGTGGAGGAGCACCTGGCCGATGTGAAGCAGACCATCGCCTTGGCCAAAGAGAAAGGGATAAGGGTGAACCTCTACCTGGAGGACTGGTCCAACGGCATGCGCGACTCAAAGGAGTACGTCTTTCAAATGATGGATGGTCTGAAAGATGAAGCGGTGACCCGTTTCATGCTGCCCGACACGCTGGGGGTGCTCAACCCCGATGAGGCTTATCAGTTCTGCAGCGAGATGATTGAGCGTTATCCGTCGCTGCATTTCGATTTCCATGCCCACAACGACTATGACCTGGCGGTGGCCAACGTCTATTATGCCATCAAGGCGGGTGTCAAAGGGGTACATGTGACGGTGAACGGCCTGGGTGAACGTGCCGGCAACGCCCCGCTCACCAGCGTGGTGGCGCTGATACATGACCAACTGGGGTTGGAGACCGGCGTGGATGAGTCGCACCTCTACAACGTGAGCAAGGTGGTGGAGACCTACTCGGGCGTTCGGATCCCGAAGAACCGTCCCATCATCGGTGACAATGTATTCACACAGGTGGCTGGCGTGCATGCCGACGGGGATAAGAAGAAGAACCTCTATTACAACGACCTGATGCCGGAGCGCTTCGGCCGCTTCCGTGAGTATGCACTGGGCAAGAACGCCGGAAAGTCGAACATCATCAAGAACCTGGAGGCGCTCGGCATCGAGTTGGATGACGAGGCCACCCGCAAGGTGACCGCCCGCATCATTGAGCTGGGGGACAAGAAAGAGATCGTGAACCTGGACGAGCTGCCCTACATCGTCTCCGACGTACTGAAGAACGGGCTCGACAACAAGGATATAGAGATGCTGAACTACTCGCTCACGCTGACCGACGGTTTGCGTCCCACCGCCACGGTGAAGCTCAGCATCAAGGGTGAGGTGTACCAGGAGACAGCCGCTGGTGATGGTCAGTACCACGCTTTCTCCAAGGCGATGTACAAGATTTACCGGCGACTGAACAAGCCGACACCGGAATTGATCGACTACGAGGTGGTGATACCGCCTGGAGGGCAGACCAACGCCTACGTGCAGACGATCATTACCTGGAAGTTCGATGGCAAGGTGTTCAAGACCCGTGCGCTGGATATCGACCAGACAGTGGCGGCGATCAAAGCAACCATGAAGATGTTGAACATGATTGAGAGCGGAAGCATACCGAACATGAATTATCTGCAGTTGCCGTAGATTAGCGGTAAGCGATAAGCGGTAAGCGATAAGCGGTAAGCAATAAGCGATAAGCGGTCAGCTTTGGAGGTGGAAGTTTGAAAGGAGAAGTGGCAATAGAATAGGAATGAAAAATTATTGAGAATAGCATCAAATATGGAGTTAAAGATAGCAGTACTGGCGGGCGACGGAATAGGTCCGGAGATCATGGAGCAGGCGTTGGCGGTGACCAGGGCGGTGTGCGCGAAGAAAGGGCACACGCTCTCGTTGAAAGAGGGGATCGTGGGCGCCTGCGCCATCGATGCCACCGGAGATCCTTACCCCGAGGCAACACACAACCTCTGCATGGAGAGCGATGCGGTGCTCTTCGGTGCCATTGGCGATCCGAAGTATGACAACAACCCCCATGCGAAGGTGCGTCCCGAGCAGGGTCTGCTCCGCATGCGCAAGCAGCTGGGCCTCTATGGCAACATCCGTCCCGTGATGACCTTCCCCTCGCTGATCCACAAGTCGCCCCTGCGGGCGGATCTGGTGGAGGGTGCCGACTTTGTCTGCATCCGCGAGCTGACCGGCGGCATGTACTTCGGACAGCCGCAGGGCCGTAGCGAGGATGGTAACACCGCCTACGACACCTGCATTTATACCCGTGAGGAGGTGGAGCGAATCCTCCACCTGGCTTACAAGTTCGCCGGGCAGCGACGCAAGAAGCTGACCGTGGTGGACAAGGCCAACGTGATCGCCACCTCCCGTCTCTGGCGCCAGATCGCCCAGGAGATCGCTCCGCAGTACCCCGACATCGAGACCGACTTTCTCTTCGTGGACAATGCCGCCATGCGGATCATCCAATGGCCCAAAAGCTTCGATGTGCTGGTGACGGAGAACCTGTTCGGCGACATCCTCACCGACGAGGCTTCGGTGATCACCGGCTCACTGGGTCTGCTCCCTTCGGCATCGATGGGGATCCACACCTCCCTCTTCGAGCCGATCCATGGCTCTTACCCTCAGGCTTCAGGGAAAAACATTGCCAACCCGCTGGCGATGATCCTTTCGGTCGCGCTGATGTTCGAGTATGGCTTCGGACTGATGGAGGAGGGTGCGATGATCCGCAAGGCGGTGAACGCGAGCCTCGAGGCGGGTGTCGTTACCGAGGATATCGCCGACGGTGGGAAGGCATACAGCACCAGTGAGGTGGGAGAATGGATCGTGAATGATATAAAGCTATAAGTTGTAAGCTATAAGCTTTTTAGGAGGAAACATTGTAAGAGCAGCGGTTTGGGAGTATAACAATCAGCGAACAGTGATGCCAGATATAAATTATAAAATAGAAAGATATGAGTAACACAAACGATATAAACAGGGAGAACAGTTCCCGGGAAGACAAGGGCAGCCTTCGCAGTGCAACCAGCACGCAGGGGCGTTTGATGGCCGGCGCGCGGGCACTCTGGCATGCCAACGGGATGACGCGCGAGCAGATGGGCAAGCCCATTATTGCCATCGCCAACTCCTTCACCCAGTTTGTACCGGGGCACATGCATCTGCACGATGTAGGACAGCTGGTGAAAAAAGAGGTGGAGAAACTGGGCTGTTTCGCTGCCGAATTCAACACCATCGCGGTGGACGACGGCATCGCCATGGGACATGATGGCATGCTCTATTCGCTTCCGTCGCGCGACCTGATTGCCGACTCGGTGGAGTACATGGTGAACGCCCACAAGGCGGACGCGCTGGTTTGCATCAGCAACTGCGACAAGATCACGCCGGGGATGCTGATGGCTGCCATGCGGCTCAACATACCCACCATCTTCGTGTCGGGGGGACCGATGGAGGCGGGTAAGATCGGCGATGAGCAGATCGATCTGATCGACGCCATGATCGAGTCGGCCGATGAGCATGTATCCGATGAGCGGGTCTCAATGCTCGAAGAGCTGGCCTGTCCCACCTGCGGCTCCTGCTCCGGCATGTTCACCGCCAACTCAATGAACTGCCTCAACGAGGCGATCGGCCTGGCACTGCCGGGCAATGGCACGGTGCTGGCCACCCACGTGAACAGGAAGCAGCTCTTCGTGGATGCGGCACGCCAGATCGTGGAGAACGCCTGCAAGTACTACTTCGAAGGCGATGAGAGCGTGTTGCCCCGCAACATCGCCTGTCGCGAGTCGTTCCTGAACGCCATGACACTCGATATCGCCATGGGAGGATCTACCAACACCATCCTCCACACCCTGGCTATTGCCCATGAGGGAGAGATCGACTTCACGCTCGACGACATTGAGTCTCTCTCACGACGGGTGCCCTGCATCTGCAAGGTGGCGCCCAACTCAAAGAGATATCATATCCAGGATGTGAACCGTGCCGGGGGTATCCTCGGAATCCTGGGCGAGCTGGCCCAGGCGGGACTGATCAATACCACGGTGAGCCGTGTGGATGGCATGACACTGGGTGAAGCGATCAGCAAGTATGACATCACCAGGGTAGCGCCCGATGCTGAGGCGCTGCGTATCTATTCCTCGGCACCGGGCAACCGCCGCAACCTGGTGATGGGGTCGCAGGATGCCCGCTTCAGCGAGCTGGACAGCGACCGCGAAGCAGGATGTATCCGCAGCGTGGCACATGCTTATACGCGGGACGGTGGACTGGCCATTCTGCGAGGCAATATCGCGGCTGATGGTTGTGTGGTGAAGACTGCCGGTGTGGATGAGCGCATTTGGAAGTTTACCGGACAGGCAAAGGTGTACCACTCGCAGGATGACGCAGTGAAGGGTATCCTGGGCGGCGACGTGACAGCTGGCCATGTGGTGGTGATCATTTACGAGGGACCCAAGGGTGGTCCCGGCATGCAGGAGATGCTCTATCCCACCTCCTACATCAAATCGAAGAAGCTGGGCAAAGCGTGTGCCCTGATCACCGACGGCCGTTTTTCCGGGGGTACTTCGGGTCTCTCCATCGGCCATATCTCACCTGAGGCGGCAGCCGGCGGCAACATCGGGCTGGTGCGGGAGGGTGACATCATCGAGATTGATATCCCGGCCCGCAGCATCAATGTGCTGCTCAGCGAGGAGGAGCTGGCTGAGCGACGCCGCTGCGAGGAGGCCAAAGGGGCGGATGCATTCAAGCCCAATCGCAATCGCATCGTTTCAAAAGCTTTGCGGAGCTATGCGGCGTTTGTCACCTCTGCCGACAAGGGGGCGGTAAGGATCGTATAAGGTTAGTAGGTTAGTAGGTTTGTAAGTTTGAAGGTTTCATCAAATAAAGTTTTCGTTCCATGAACAAAGTCAAGCAATCATCAGCTGTTGTTTCCCCTGCCGCGGAGGCAGAGCCCATCTCGGGGAGCGAGATCCTGATCCGCTCACTGCTGGCGGAAGGGGTAGAGACGATCTTCGGTTATCCGGGCGGGTCAATCATGCCCGTGTTCGATGCACTGTATGATCACAAAGACCAAATCAAACATATCCTGGTGCGCCACGAACAGGGGGCGGTGCATGCGGCGCAGGGCTATGCCCGTGTGTCGGACAAGGTTGGGGTGGCACTGGTCACCTCGGGCCCCGGTGCTACCAACGCCGTTACCGGCATCACCGATGCGATGATGGATAGTACCCCGTTGGTGGTGATCTCGGGACAGGTGATCTCCAGCCTGCTGGGATCGGACGCTTTTCAGGAGGCTGACGTGATCGGTATCACACAGCCCATCACCAAGTGGGCCTATCAGATACGCCGGGTGGAGGATATCCCCTGGGCAGTGTCGCGCGCGTTCCACATTGCATCCAGCGGTCGTCCCGGTCCGGTGGTGCTCGACCTAGCCAAAGATGCGCAGGTGAACAAATGTATCTTTGACTATCAGAAAACATCCTTTTTAAGGAGCTATCAACCGGTGCCCGATATGGATGAAAATCAGATACGAATGGCGGCTGAGCTGATCAACGATGCCCGCAAGCCTCTTGCACTGGTGGGGCAGGGTGTAATCCTCGGTCATGCGGAGCAGGAGCTGATCGCTTTCCTTGAAAAAGCGGATATCCCCTTTGCATCGACCATCCTGGGTCTCTCTTCAGTGCCTACCGGCCACCCGCTCAACTGCGGCATGCTGGGCATGCATGGCAATGTGGCACCCAACCTGAAGACCAATGAGTGCGATGTGCTGATTGCCATAGGGATGCGCTTTGACGACCGTGTGACGGGCGACCTGAATACTTATGCCAGGCAGGCCAAGGTGATCCACTTCGACATCGACCCGTCGGAGATCGATAAGAATGTGAAGACAACAGTGAAGGTGGTAGGCGATGTGAAACAGACCCTTCCCAAAGTGATGGAGTATATGGAAAAGGGCTCACACCGGGAGTGGCTGGCGGAGTTCAAACCTTATGATGAGAAGGAATATGAATGTATCATCCGCAATGAACTTTATCCCGAATCGGGCCCTATCAAGATGGGTGAGGTGGTGAACAAGGTGACGGAGGCGACACACAACAATGCCATCTGTGTGACCGATGTGGGACAGCATCAGATGATGGGAACCCGTTACTTCAAGTACACTCAGTCGCGCAGCCTGGTTACATCGGGTGGTCTCGGCACCATGGGCTTTGGCCTGCCTGCCGGTATTGGAGCCAAATATGGTGCTCCAGACCGCACCGTCTGCATCTTCGTGGGCGACGGCGGCTTGCAGATGACCATCCAGGAGTTCGGAACCATCCTTGAGTATGGTGTGGATGTAAAGATCATCCTGCTGAACAATAACTACCTGGGCATGGTGCGCCAGTGGCAGGAACTCTTCTTCGATGAGCGTTACTCGGAAACGCACCTCAAGAATCCCGATTTCGTTAAAATCGCCAATGCCTATAACATTAGCGGACGCAAGGTGACCAAACGTGAAGAGCTGGATGGTGCCATTGAAGAGATGCTGGCACACAAGGGTGCCTATCTGCTGGAGGTGGAGGTAGAGGCCAAGGGAATGGTGTATCCCATGATTCCATCCGGAGGTTGTGTTACCGATATCATGCTGGGGAATGGGCATAAGCTATAAGCAGGGTTGATATCAGCAGCAGGGTTTTGAAATCACTTTTATAAAACAATAAGATGAGCGAAAACAGGACATTATATACCATCACCGTTTTCTCGGAGAATACGGTAGGGGTGCTCAACCAGATCACCACCATCTTCACCCGCAGGCAGCTCAACATCGAGACACTGTCGGTCTCTCCCTCGGCCATCAAGGGAATCCATAAGTTCACCATCACCACTTTCTCCGAAAGTGAGGAGGTGATCAAGAAACTGATTCCCCTGATCGACAAAAGGGTGGATATCCTGAAAGCCTATTATAACACCAACGAGGATCTGGTGCACCAGGAGTTGGCGCTATACAAGCTCTCCACTGAGAAGGTGCTGGAGCATGGCTCCATTGAATACCTGGTACGGAAGTACAACGTGCGGATACTGGAGGTCTCGAAAGATTGCGTGGTGTTCCTCAAGGCAGGTCACTACGAGGAGACACAGGGCCTCTTCGAGGAGTTGGCTGAGAGCATTGGCGTACTACAATTCGTCCGTTCAGGCCGTATCGCTATCACCAAGTCGAAAGTTGAACGGTTGAGCGATATGCTCGCAAAAAGGGAACGGGACAATCAGGAAATGTTGGAACGTTTTTAGTTCATGGTTTATAGTTTGAACGTTCATAGGTTGAAGTTCGATGTTCAGGGACCGAGGACCAAGAATGAGGTGAGATGAAAGCAAATTAAGACAATATTAATTCGCCAAATCGGGGATTCTTATCAAAGAGAATTGGCGGTGAGGCACAAAGATCAGATAAAAATATGGCAAAAATGAATTTTGGCGGGGTAGAAGAGAATGTCGTTACCCGCGAGGAGTTTCCGTTGAGCAAGGCTCAGGAGGTGTTGAAGGACGAAACAATAGCCGTGATCGGTTATGGGGTGCAGGGACCGGGTCAGTCGCTCAACCTGCGCGACAATGGCTTCAACGTGATTGTGGGGCAACGCAAGGGTGGCAAGACCTGGGACAAGGCTGTCGCTGATGGCTGGGTGCCGGGTGAAACACTGTTTGAGATTGAAGAAGCGTGTGAACGGGGTACCATCATCCAGTATCTGCTCTCCGATGCAGCTCAGATTGAGGTGTGGCCACGCATCAAACCTTACCTGACTGCAGGTAAAGCGCTTTACTTCTCACATGGCTTTGGGATCACTTACAAAGAACGTACGGGCATCATACCGCCTGACGATGTGGATGTAATTCTGGTGGCTCCAAAAGGTTCGGGTACCTCTCTGCGGAAGATGTTCCTCGAAGGACGTGGCCTCAACTCTTCGTACGCCATCTTCCAGGATGCCACCGGCAAGGCTTATGATCGGGTGATCTCGCTCGGCATTGGCGTGGGATCGGGATACCTGTTCGAGACCACCTTCAAGCGGGAAGTATTTTCCGATCTCACCGGTGAACGCGGCACGCTGATGGGAGCTATCCAGGGCCTGTTGCTGGCACAGTACGAAGTGCTGCGCGAGAACGGGCACACCCCCTCAGAAGCGTTCAACGAAACGGTGGAGGAGCTGACACAGTCGCTGATGCCGCTCTTTGCAGAGAAGGGGATGGACTGGATGTATGCCAACTGTTCCACCACCGCACAGCGTGGTGCACTGGACTGGATGGGGCCGTTTCATGATGCCACCAAGCCGGTGTTCGAAAAGCTCTACAAGGAGGTGGCCAGTGGCAACGAGGCGCAGCGCTCCATCGACAGCAATTCACAACCCGACTACCGCGAGAAGCTGGAGGAAGAACTGAAAGCCCTTCGTGAGAGTGAGATGTGGCAGACAGGCACCGTGGTGAGAAAGCTGCGCCCGGAGAACAATTAAGAAGTCCGTTTGTTTCTCGCATGGCATTCATACAAGAAATTTCCCAATATAAATGAGAGATAATACTCATTTATATTGGGAGATATTATTCTTCCTTGGTCAGGTCGAGTTTCTCGTCGTCTTTGCCGCGGTCGAAGAACATCTTTTTCAGCGGGTTCTTCCTCGCCTCGTCGTAGAACCGGCGGTTACGGAAGATGTCAATGGCCATGTAGATAGCCTGGCGGAATGACTCATCTGAGGCCAGGTTCTTCCCGGCGATATCGTAGGCGGTACCGTGACCGGGCGAGGTGCGCACGATGGGGAGTCCTGCAGTAAAGTTGACGCCTGCATCCATGGCAAGGGTCTTGAAGGGGATCAGTCCCTGGTCGTGGTACATTGCCAGGATGGCGTCGAACTGCTTGAAGCGTCCTGAACCGAAGAAGCCGTCGGCAGGGTAGGGGCCGCCACAGAGGATCCATTGATCCTGTGCCTCTTTCACTGCAGGAGTGATGATCTCCAGCTCCTCTTTCCCCAGCAGGCCGTTCTCACCGGCATGGGGGTTAAGCCCCAGCACCGCGATGCGGGGCAGCTCGATGAGGAAGTCACGTTTCAGGGTGTGGTCGAGCGCTTTCAGCTGTTCCAGGATCCCTTCTTTGGTAAGTCGTCCAGGCACCTCCGACAGGGGGAGGTGCGTGGTGACCAGCGCAACACGGATCATCTCCGATGCCAGGATCATCATAGCTTTCTCTCCCTTTTTGGCGAAACGCTCCTCCAGGAACTCGGTATGTCCGGGGAAGTGGAACTGATCGTTCTGGATGGTCTCCTTGTTGATGGGAAGGGTAACCAGCAGGTCGATCTTACCATGCTCCAGGTCGCGTGTAGCCTGGTCGAGCGCGATGTAGGCCGATTGACCCGCCTCAGCAGTCGCCTTGCCCGGTTCAATGCGGATCTCCTCTTTCACACAGTTGACCAGGTTCACCTTTCCCTCCAGAGCCTCTTCGGCACGGGAGATGATGTGAAAATTAACTGATTCGCCTTCGAACGCTTTGCGGTGCCATGATGCCGACCGTGAGGATCCGTAGATCACCGGCTGGCAGAGCTCGAGAATCCGTGCATCGGAGAATGTCTTCAACAGGATCTCGTATCCAATACCATTGACATCACCATGTGTGATGCCCACTTTCAAACTATCTGACATGTATCTATTATTATCCTACTTGAAAAAATGATGTTATGGAACAATCTCCACATCCTCATGTTGCGGGAGGCTGATGGTGTAGAGGGTAGCCTCCAGGTTACGCATGAGGTTGCGTTTGTTGCTCTCCGGTGCATAGACGAAGGTCTCCACAACTATCACCATACCCGTGTTATCGTTCACGAACGCATGCATGACGAAAGGACCTCCCATCATGTCGGTAGTCATCTCCCAGAGTCCCCTAAGCTCGGCACGGAAGATACCATCCACCTCTATACGCCGGTAATCTGGAGGGTACACCTTGGCTGTCGTCATCTCCGAATTGAATGAACCTTTGATATACTTCCCCAGTGTGCGGTTGCGAATGGCGATCAGCGAATCCTTTTCAAAGACCGTCTCGGTGGTGTAGGGAAACTGGTAGATGACAATATCCTTGCGTCCCCGGGCAGCATTGTTGGTGGCCCAGTAGAAGTCGGGATGTTCGGTGACGTTGGTCATTCCCTTGGGAAAGTGGATGTTGATACCGAACTTCTGCTGTACACGTGGCACGGGAGTTGGAATTTCATTTTTCAGCCATTTGCTGACGCGCTCCAGCTCTTTGGTCACGAAATAATTCACAATGCTCTCTTTGTTTTCGGTCACAAATTTTACAAAACTGGCACTGTCGGGGGCATGAATATTCATGATTACCTGTCCCACAGCATATTTGTCGATTTCGGCGCTGAGTTTGGGCTCACTGTAAATGCTGGAAATGTCGGGGATGATGATGTTGCGTGCCATTTTGAAGGTGCTGGTGAAATTTTCGGGAGTAATCTGCTGGATGGTGAAGTTGGGTTCGGGCTGCGGTAGTGCTTTTACGTTTGAGTTGAGCACGTCGAACAGGGCTCTGCCCGGCGCACTTTCCCAGGCAGTATCATCTATGACTACAAACACTTCGTTGTTTGTTCCTGAGGCGGAGAGAAAGCCTCCTCCACCGTTACACGCCGTGAAGAGGGCGATGGTGGCGATAATGGTGAGTAAACCTGTAAATAGTTTCATATGCATATTTTTATGGGATAAATATTCATTCCGTTCACAAAACAAATATACAACTATTTGCGTGAAAATGAAGTGTAAGCTCAGCTTTTTTCCACAATCTTGGCTGTGGAGAGCATACCACAAGCTGCGTAAATATCCTCTCCCCTCGATGCGCGGATGGTGCTGATGAATCCTTTGGCGGTGAGGAAATCGCGGAATTTGATCATATTTTCATTGGTGGAGGGGCGCAGCGTGCTCATCGGGATCACATGGAAACGGATCAGGTTGATGCGGCAGTCAAGTCCCGCCAGTAACTTTGTTAGCTCACGGGCGTAAAGCGGAGTATCGTTGACCCCGTCGAACATGATATATTCGAAAGAGAGTCGCCGCTGATGGCTCCAGTCGTAGTTGCGCAACATCTCGATCACCGAGGTAATGGGAGAGGACTTCTCGATGGGCATCATGGCGAGCCGTTGTTCCGGTATGGGGTTGTGCAGGCTGATGGCCAGGTGGCATTTGCTTTCATCGAGGAACCGTTTCAGGTTGGAGGTGAGTCCGATGGATGAGAGGGTGATCCGCTTGGGGCTCCAGGCCAGTCCATATTCTGCCTGGAGCAGTTCCGATGCCTTTTTTACATTCTTATAGTTATCCAGCGGCTCTCCCATACCCATGAACACCAGGTTGGTGATTGCTTCCGCGTCGGGTACCGAATAGACCTGGTTCAGAATTTCCGTGGCGGTGAGGTTATCGTGAAACCCCTGTTTGCCGGTCATGCAGAAGTCGCAGTTCATACGGCAGCCTACCTGTGAGGAGACACAGATGGTGAGCCGATCCTCTTCGGGGATGGTGACCGTTTCGATGAACTTGCCGCTTGCTGTTTTGAACAACATTTTTCTTGTGCCGTCGACCGATGTTTTCACATCGAGCGGTTCCGTGCGGCCGATGTCGAACTTCTCAGTGAGCAGCTCCCTGTTTTTCAGTGAGATGTTGGTCATCTCGTCGATGCTTTTTACCCGTTTCAGATACACCCAGTCGGCGATCTGTCCTGCGGTAAACTTGGGAAGGTTCAGTTCCGTGACGCTTTCAGTGATTTCGGCCAGCGTCATGCCGAGCAGATATTGTTTTTGTTCCATTTTGTTTATATTCCAGGGTACAAAGATAATACCAATCCATCGTTTTTACTTCATCGGCGTTGCACCAAATGATTGTATCTCACTAAAAACTTGATTATCAAACTCTTCATAGTAAATTTCACAGGGAGCAGACAACATACACGTCAATCACCCTATCCGATAATAACATCATCACGATATTTTTAGGTTGCGCAGCGGAATCATCATTTACATTCTACTCAACATGGAAGGAAGTTTTCCTTATCCGGATTGAATTTCCTAAGGATTTGCGCTAATAATTGAAATGAGGCATGCAAATTCAGTAATAAATGTACATATTGTTATATTTTTCATAACTTTGCATTCAATATGTATTAGGTTACGGCTGCAATCGCAGCATAAAGATATAAAATGTATGCACACAGAATCATTTTGTAAATATAATGATCCCAATTGCTATGGTGCAAAAGAATTGGAGGTGCTGCTGGAGATCAGTCATTTACTCAGCAATAAAGAGATCAACCTCGATAGTGTAATTGAGATATTGGCCGAACACCTGGATGCACTACGGATTATTGTGACCATTTTAAACCGTGAATCCTCCACGATTACCATCATGGGTTCATATGGCATTGACAGCCAGAGTAAGGAAAACATTGTATATCAGTTTGGTAAGGGAGTGATTAGCAAGGTCATTGACACCGGTGAAACGGTTACCATATTAAAAATCAAGGATTCTGCCGAGTTCTTAAATCTGACCAACGCACCCACAGTGGTGGAAGGTAAAGATGTTTCTTTTATCTGCACACCCGTCAGGTACAAAGACGAAATCATTGGCACACTTAGTTTCCATAAAACATATGATAAAGGTAAGTCCATTGTCTTTGATTCCAGACTACTGAAAATTGTTGCCTCTATGATTGGTAGAACGGTCAGGCGTCACCAGGAATATGCGGAAGAAATGGAACAACTGCGGGCCGAGAATTTAAGTTTGAAAGGGGAATTAAAGAGTCGGATATTACCGGACAAGATTATTTCCAATTCGGGCAAGATGAATGAGGTATTTTCGCTTATTGAAAGTGTTGCACCCACAGATGCGACTGTATTGATTAGGGGTGAGAGTGGTGTTGGAAAAGAATTGGTTGCTGATGCCATTCATTTTTACAGCACCCGGAAAGGTAAACCATTTATTAAAGTAAATTGTGCAGCATTACCCGATAGTCTGATTGAGAGCGAATTATTTGGACATGAAAGGGGCGCTTTTACAGGAGCCAGCAATGTTCGGATCGGTCGATTTGAGGCAGCCAATGGTGGTACTATTTTCCTTGATGAGTTCGGTGATATTCCTGCTTCAACACAGGTAAAACTACTCAGAGTAATACAGCAGAGAGAAATAGAGCGACTGGGGAGCAGCAAATCCATCAAAGTAAATGTGAGAATTATTTGTGCTACCAACCGGAATCTGGAGGTCCTGATGCAAAAAGAACAGTTTAGAGAGGATCTGTATTACCGTATCAATGTTTTTCCGATTTACATTCCGGCTTTGCGTGAGAGAATCAATGATATTCCTATACTGGCCGATTTTTTTATCAACAAATTCAACAAGAGGCATGGAAAGAATATTAAACGCATCACTTCTTCCGCTATTGATACCCTGATGGTTTATCATTGGCCCGGGAACATCAGGGAACTGGAGAATTGTATTGAAAGAGCCTGTATTTTATCGCAGGATCAGGTAATAAGGACACACAATTTTCCGACTACATTACAAACCGCTATTTCATCCAAAACCAAGCAAAATGGAACACTCGATATTATCTTGGGTAAAATGGAAAAGCAAATTATCATTGATGCCCTCACAAGTACCAAAGGAAATTGTAGAAAAGCGGCAGAGCAGCTGGGGATTACCGAACGAATGATAGGGATACGAACCAAAAAATATGATATCGAACCAAAAAGATACAAAACCCGGTGAAATTTAATTTGCTGAGGGATGTTTTGTTCTTTTTGACTACTCCTTAAATCCGCAATCAAATTTCCTTAAAAAGGAGCAAAGTGCTATCAAATAAACACTTGCAACACTTTGCCGTTTGAAAAATTTTCACTAATTTTGGTGACTGGCAAATAAAGTGAATTTTCAGATGGTAAACGTACAAA
>JAHDQF010000082.1 GCA_018433945.1 Proteiniphilum sp.
CCGAACAAAACCATGACAAACACTTAAATCAAGGCACAAAACCCATAAGTTTACCAACTTCAAAATTAGTACAAAATTAGTACAACACGTTCTTCATATGACCTGACGGTCACACGAAGACCTATTTAGTTTAATTTTGTCGATGACAGATGATATTGCCGGTATGCAGTCTCTGGTTACAAATCAATAAAGTTATCCCGATGGCAGATTTTCTAACCGAATTACAGCATGTGTTTACGCTACCATTCACCAATCCGGTATTGATATTTTCCATTCTTTTGCTGATTATTCTGCTGGCTCCGATCCTGCTTAACCGCATCAATGTGCCGAGTATCATCGGACTGATCCTGGCCGGTGTGCTGATCGGTCCCCACGGACTTAACTGGATCGACAACACACAGGGGGGTGTGGAGATGTTTTCTACCATCGGGTTGCTCTACATTATGTTTATTGTGGGGCTGGAGCTCGATTTGGGTGAATTTGTGAAGCACAGAAATAAGAGTCTGACCTTTGGATTTTTCACCTTCATCATTCCGCTGCTGATAGGTTATCCGGTATGTCATTATCTGTTGGGCTACGATGTGAACGCCAGTTTTCTCACGGCAAGCATGTTCGCTACGCATACACTGGTTGCCTATCCCATTGTCAGTCGCCTGGGTGTCGCAAGAAATCAGGCGGTGGCAATCACGGTCGGCGGGACTATTCTCACAGATACGGGGGTGCTGATCATACTGGCACTGGTGCTTTCAGGCAATGATGGCGGGCTCGATCTGGGATTTCTTCTGAAACTTGTACTTTCACTGGTCGTTTTCTCTGTGATCCTGTTTCTTATCACGCCACGCATAGCCAGGTGGTTTTTTCAGAAAGCCGAATCTGAAAAATATTCCAATTTCATTTTTGTGTTGTTTGTCGTTTTCTCTGCTGGATTTTTGGTTGAGCTGGGTGGTATTGAACCGATTATCGGTGCTTTTGCCGCGGGGCTGGCCCTGAACAAGCTTATTCCGCATTCCTCGGCATTGATGAACCGGATTGAGTTTTTTGGAAATGCCTTGTTCATACCCATCTTCCTGATATCAGTCGGCATGCTGGTTGATATTTCAGTCGTACTCGACGGCCCGCGCACCCTCATTGTGGGGCTCTCCCTTACACTGGTCGCACTGACAGGCAAATGGCTGGCGGCACTGGCTACCCAAAAAACATTCCACTACTCGGCAATCCAGAGAACACTTATCTTTGGGCTGAGCAGTTCGCATGCTGCAGCAGCGCTCGCAGTCATCATTGTCGGTTATAATGCGGGTATCTTAGATGAGTACATTCTGAACGGTACCATCATCCTTATTCTGCTGACCTGCATTGTGGCTTCTGTCTTTACGCAGCGGTCTGCACGTAAGATTGCCATCAGTGAAGAAAATGCACCGTTGTCGCCTTCCTCAATGGGACATTTTGCAGAAGAGAAGATTCTGGTGCCCATCGCCAATCCCACCAATATCGGCTATCATGTGCATCTCGCCTTGTTGCTGAAGGAGAAGAAATCGGTCAATCCTGTTTCACTGCTGGGAGTCGTGCCCAACAACGAGGAGGCTGAAAAGAATATCGTCAATTTCCGAAAGAAACTGCAGGAATTTGTCTCCACTGCAAAGGCGGCCGAAGTGAATGTGGAAATTATCACGACCATTGATCATAATCCTGCGGACGGTATTATAAGAATAGCCCGTGAAACAATGTCCGATTTGGTAATCCTCGGCTGGCCCGGTAAAGCCGGTTTGTGGGATAAACTGCTGGGGGAGAAAATCGAAATGATCATTAAGTATATGGATAAAAACCTGTGGGTGTGTCATGTGGAACAGAGCCTGATCAACCACAAGCGGATCGTGGTCATCTCCCCCCCCCTGGCCGAAAAAGAGGAAGGCTTTGGAATGTGGGTAAGCAAGGTTTCCAAACTTTCTTCGGAATTGTCTATTCCTGTCCTTCATCTGGGTCATCCCGATACGCAGCGGGCGATGGCCGGATACAAGAACATCGGCAGCTTTACCTTCCAGCCCTTCACCAATTGGGATAATCCACTCGCTTGTGGTGATATGATTCGGAAAGATGATCTGATCATCCTCATCTCTGCCCACAGCGGGTATATTTCTCATATCCCGGTATTGGAAAGTCTGCCCGGTCGTTTAGAAAATCGTTTTCCGCATTTCAGTCGCATTGTGATTTATCCGAAACAACAACTGGCCGATCAGTTGCTCGGGAGCGATAATTATATTTTCACTCCCTGAAAAAAATTTCCATCCAATACAACGTATGAGAAGAGGTGTCCGGTTATTTTTTTTCTTTATTGCTGTGCTGTTTTTTGGGGCTTGCGGCTCCCCCAAAACCACACTTACGCGGCAGTACAATGCCACACCCAAACGGGAGTTCCGGGGGGCATGGATACAGACCGTCGGTCAATCCCGTTACCGGCAGATGAACAGTGCTGCCATGAAACATTATCTTTCCGAGATGGTGCGCAAACTGGATGAGGCCGGCATCAATGCTGTCATCTTCCAGATACGCCCTGAAGCTGATGCTTTTTACAAATCGGAACTGGAGCCGTGGAGCCGTTTCCTTACCGGTGAACAGGGCAAAGCACCCGATGATCCCTCCTTCGATCCGCTCTCTTTCATTATCGAAGAGTGCCACCGGCGGGGAATGGAGTTACATGCCTGGCTCAATCCCTACCGGGTGAAAACAAATTTGAATAATCCGCTTGCGGAGCATCACATCTACTGGAGAAACCCCGAACGGTTTGTACAGTACGGGAATCAGCTCTTTTTTGATCCGGGACTGCCCGAAAACAGGGGTTTTATCTGTGAGGTGGTGCGGGATATCGTTTCCCGGTACGATGTAGATGCGATCCACATGGATGATTATTTCTACCCGTACCCCATTGCAGGTACCCCTTTTTCCGATGATAAAAGCTTCCAAATGTATGCTGCCTCGCAAGGTTTCTCTCCGTCGCAACGGGGCGACTGGCGGCGCAACAACGTGAACCTGCTGATACAGCAGATCAAATATACCATCGCGGGCACAAAGCCGTGGGTGCGTTTCGGCATCAGTCCCTTTGGCATCTACCGCAACAAGCGGAACGATCCCGATGGAAGTGATACAAACGGACTGCAGAACTACGACGACCTCTATGCCGATATCCGCCTGTGGGTGGAGAAAGGATGGATCGATTATAACCTGCCGCAGCTTTACTGGGAAACAGGACACCGTGCTGCCGGTTATACGACGTTGTTGCACTGGTGGAATGCACACAATTATCAGCGGCACCTTTACATTGGTCAGGATCTGAAACGCAGCATCGATAAAAATGAACTGCATGCCAAAATCCGGCTTTCGCGCGAAATGGCTTTTGTGCAAGGGAATTGTTACTGGTACGGTTATCAGATTCTGGATAATTTTGAAGGGGTGGCCGATGTGCTGAAAACCGATATCCACCGGGCTAAAGCATTGGTGCCGGCCTATACGCACATGCACGACGGCCGTCCCGGCGCCGTGAAGAAACTCACCGAAGTATTTACCGAAGATATGCATTTCCTCACCTGGGAACATGCGGGAGACACCACGAACCCCGAAGCGGCACAGAAGTATGTGGTCTATCGTTTTGGTCACAATGAGAAAATAAATGTCAACCAGGCAGAAAATATCGTGCAGGTGACGCCCGATAACTTTTTCGTGCTGCCGTACGAAGGAGGGGAGAAAAAATATACCTACGTGGTGACTGCGTTGGATGCATTTGGCAATGAATCAAAAGAGAAGAAGATCAAGGTGAAACTGTGACGTGTAAAAACACTATCTTTGTATCCTTATTTAGATGAAAAAGGATGACCGAAAACAAACACTTTAGTGATGCGAATGAACGGAAAACGAACCGGCCGGAACAAAGCCATGATGATGGAATGGCTAGCCATACAGCAGAATTCCCGATGATTGCCAAAACCATGGCGGAATTGGAAGATGTGCTGGCCGAGGAGCTGATCGCGCTGGGTGCCAACAATGTGGAGATAGGTACCCGGATGGTGTCGTTTACAGGTGATAAAGCGTTGATGTATAAAGCCAATTTGCATTGTCGTACGGCATTGCGTATCCTCAAACCGATTTATCACTTCAAGGCCGAAACCGCCGATGAAGTGTACGAAGCTCTGAAACAAGTGAACTGGGAGGATTATCTCTCCTTGGATACCACTTTTTCGATTGACGCGGTGGTCTATTCCCATATCTTCACCCACTCGAAGTTTGTAGCCTATAAAGTAAAGGATGCCATCGCCGACTGGTTTATGGAGAAGTACGACAAACGCCCTTCGGTAAGTGTGACCAATCCCGATATTGTGTTCAACATCCACGTGGCGCATAACAAATGTACCCTGTCACTCGACAGCTCGGGCGAGTCGCTCCACAAACGCGGTTACCGGGTGGCACAAACCGAAGCGCCGATCAGTGAGGTGCTGGCCGCGGGCATGATCCTGAAATCGGGATGGCGGGGCGAAAGTACGCTGATCGATCCCATGTGCGGTTCAGGAACCTTGCTTATTGAAGCGGCGATGATCGCCCTGGGCATCCCGCCGGGTATTCACCGTCAGCATTTTGCCTTTGAGAAGTGGAAGGATTTCGACCGGGAGCTGTTCAGTCAGATTTACAATGATGACGCGGGATCCAAAGAGTTCAGGCACCGCATCATCGGCTCCGATATCTCGCCCCAGGCAATTGCTATTGCCGAAAAGAACATCAAAAATGCCGGATTAAAGAAGTACATCGATTTGCAGGTAAAGCCTTTTCAGCAATATACCGAGGCACCGGCATCCAAGGGGGTGCTGATTACCAACCCTCCCTATGGGGAACGCCTGAAAGTGGATGATCTGGACGCACTTTATGCGATGATCGGTGAGCGGCTGAAGCATGTTTTTGCCGGGTTTAACGCTTATATCCTGAGCTACCGGAAGGAGTCGTTCGATGCCATCGGGTTGAAACCTACCCGACGTTTCTTCCTGTATAACGGGGAACTGGAATGTGAGATGCGGGAATATGAGATTTTTTCGGGTAAACGCAGGGAGCATCCGAAAACTGATGCCGATCCCGACCGGCCCAGGCGATCTGATGACCTGGCCGAAAGAAACTCAAAAGAGGGGTACCGTCGTTCCCAACGTGCAGGCAAGGCTGAGGAAGAAAAACCACGGGATGAATCCCGTGGAAAAAGAAGTCACGATGATCGGGTGGGGGAGAAACCTTTTCGATCGGAGAAACCTTTTATCTCCCGGGAACGTTCCGCACCTCGTGGCGAAGAGCGACGCGAACCCCGTTCCGGTAAAAAATTTTCTGACAAGGATGCTAAACCGAGAGATTTCAGGAAAAAATGATTACATATCGTCCAACGTAAGACAAGCTGTTTCGATTTCGTAATTGAAAAATAATTTGGTGCGTATAGCTTCCAACTTCTGTTGGAATAGTTCCGGCTTAAAATTTTTACGTTGACGTTTTACTTCGGCAATGAATACTTTTGGTGATTCAGCCGAAATAGCTACAATGTCTATCTCATTTTGATTCACATTTTTCCCCCTGGAGGTTTCCCACCATGAACCTATATTTTTATAAATCTGTTTTTCTCTGAGTTGCTCACGAAAGTATTGTTCCAATGTTATACCGGAATAGGTAGGGTAATCATCCTTTATGATTTCGGCAAGTTTAGAAAACAGTCCTGTCTGGATAAAGTCCTGGTATTTGACAATGTATCTAAACCAAAATCGAAGGAAGTTATCCGTTATTTCATATCGAACATTCTGAGTGCCTTGTTTGGAGAGTATCGGCCTCTTCCTGGCAATTATTTCATAATCTTCTTCCAAACGTTGCAGTAAACCTCCAACGCTGACATTTCCCATTGCTCCTGCAATTTCAGAAGCACTGTTTTTTCCGGATGCGATCGCCGAAAGAATAGCAAAATAATTCCCGTATTTTTTCCCAAATTCCTGAATAAGCAAAATGTTGCCTTCTTCCAGAAAAATAGAATTTTCCTGTGTAACAGCATCTATCATCTCCGGCATTGTGAAGCATTGCTTATCCAATAAAAGTTCAATATATTTTGGAATTCCTCCCGTTATTGTATAAAGAGCCAAAAGGTCATCATTCGTGAAGTTGGGATGATAATCGGAGAGTATTTGCTTCAGGACTGTTGTAGGAAAAGGTTTTAATTTGATAAGATTATCGCAGCGACCATATAATGGTTCTTTGTACTCCATAAAAATGCGATGTATCAATGTATAGACCGAACCACTTGCTATAAAATGAACATGCGTCTTGTCTTTATACCTGTCCCAAACGTCTTGTATTCCACTATATATGGAGGGGTTGATATAAAAGAATTCCTGAAACTCATCTACCACTAAATTGAATGATATATTTTGTCCGGTCGTCATCAATGTTTCAAACAGACTGACAAAAGAGGTAATCTCCGTTGGAATGTATGTGTTGAGTGAACGACTCGCATTTGCAGCAAATTGTGCGCATAGTGCTGCCTCACTGCTCCTTCTGACAAACAAATACAGGGTCGGCGTATTCTCACAACTCGTTAATATCAATTTTGTTTTGCCGATGCGTCTGCGTCCGGTCAGGACCGTCAGTTGTGAATGGCGGGTGAATGCAATATCCCTTGTGTGAGCCAATAGCTCCAGTTCCTGCTCTCGGTTATAAAACTTCATAGATGATAATGATTTATTTTTTCGCCGTCGTTATTTTCGCGGTGGCGGAATTCTTGCAAATCTAAGTTGTTTTCGATAAATAACAAAATTTCGTGGCGGTTATTTTCTCTAACCAACTGAACAGCATTTATGCTTATACCCTGAACTTCCGGAAGGAGTCGTTCGATGCTTTCGGTTTGAAACCTGCCCGCTGTTTTTTTCTGTATAACGGGGAACCGGCATGTGAGATATGCGAATATGAGATTTTTTCGGGTAAACGCAGGGAGCATCCGAAAGGCGATGATGATTATGACCGGCCGAGACGTTATGATGACCTGTCCGAAAGAAAATCAGTACATTAAGCCAAACATCCACATGGGGATTCGATTGAAAGCACCAAATTCAATATCATCTGATGCGATATAGGCATTTTCAGTTGCTTGAATCTGATGTTTGGGCTTGTTTTTACCGCCTATTTCAAAAGTGTACTTGTCGTCAACGAGAAAATCGGCTGTGGAGCTGTACTTCAAGGTGTGTTCGAAGCTTACCTGATTGGCAAGGAAGGTCTCCCTTAAATTCCCTGTGTTTACCCGATCAGTGCCCAGCACAAACATCAGATTGCTGTTTTCAAGATATATTTTTTCAGGCTTTTGTAAAACCGTCATGCCTCCCGATTCCTTATAGAGTGAAATGAGTAGATCTGTTTCTTCCAGATACTTCAGATAAGAAGTGAGGGTTGCCCGGGAGACGCCGATACGTTCAGCAAGTTTACTGATATTGGGAATGAAAGGAGCCGACTGTGAGATGATCTGCATAAGTTGTTTTAACTTGTGTATATAAGCATGCTCCACACCTCTTAAGAGCGGCAATTCAATTTCAAGGATCATATTTACTGTCTCTTCAAGCCGTATCGGATATCGTTGCGGACTTTCTCCGTAGTACGGGTAATAGCCGTGTTGTAAGTAATCAGCGAAAAATTGAAGAGGCCTGCAATGTGACGTCACATCCACCGATATTTCCGTATGATGTTCCAGCATATCTTCTAAAGAACAGGTAGGGAGCGAAATTCCATGGTACATTGCCATGTATTCCCGAAAAGAAAGCCCCTGCATATGGTAAATATCTGCCCTACGGGAAAGATCCGCCCGTGCGTTTAAAATTTCCAGCAACGATGAACCTGTAAAGACAATTTGCAGATCAGGATAGTCATCATAGATGTTTTTTATCTCCTGCGACCATGATGGATATTTATGTACCTCATCCAGAAACAGGTGTTTACCGCCATGCTTCACAAAGTTATCAGTCAATTCCGTCAGTCGATGATCTGCAAACCACATATTATCAAGACTGACATATAATGCTGCATCGGAGTGTCCATAGTTGTGTTTAAGATATTGCAGCATCAGCGTGGTTTTTCCCACACCACGTGCACCCTTAATGCCAATAAGACGTGAATCCCAATCGATACGATCAGCCAGGGAACGGATGAATGCCGTGTCTGTTAATGCTAATCGATGATGATATTTTTCAATCAAAGAATCCATGTGGTAAATTTGCAATGTCGAGATTGCAAATATAGGGATAAATTGTCAACTGAGTATTGCAAATTGGTGATATTAAAGTTAATATTTATTTAAAAGAGAATTATTTCTATTCCACCCGGATGGTTTCCGAACATTTCGAGATGCCGTTCTCGTTGAATGCTTCGATGGCGAAATGGTACGCCACCCCTTTGTTGAGCGCCCGTAATTCATAAGCCGTTTTGTCGTAGATCATCACCGAGTTGTTCAGCTTGTCGGGTTCGATGCCCCAGTAGAGCACGTATCCCATCGCATCCTCCACCGGCTCCCAGCTGATATCGGCATTGCGTGCATCTGCCTGCCGATCTACCATCAACGAAGCGGGTGCAGCCGGCTGCTCCCCGTTGCCGTTGCCAAACACCCTGAATTCGCCGATGGCCAGGTAGCGGTTGGGGAAGTACTTGTTGGTGAAGCGGATGTAACGTCCCTCTACCGGCTCTTCCAGCTCAATATAGGCGTGGGGACGGTCGTCACTGTTCTCTGAAAAGTCGACCGCCACCTCCCAATGTAGGCCATCTGTCGAGGTTTCAATTACAAACTGTTGCCTTAATGTATCCGGTTTACCGAAAATATTGGCGTTGAAGTCCTGGTAGTTCAGCTGAAAAGCGCGGATGGTCATGCTGCGCCCCAGGTCCATCTCAAACCAGAGGGTGTCGCTGTTGCTTTCGGCCACCCAGAGCGTGCGGATGTTCTCATCGTTGATCTTTTCGATGCCATAGTCGGCAGCCTCCTGCTCCGGCATATATCCTTTCTCCTGCTCGTCCGCCACGTTGCGCTTTACACCGGTCAGTACCGAGTTGCTTGTCACCGGTTTGTCTTTCGACAACAACATCCAGCCGGTGAAGCGATGCTTGTGATCCTCAACCTCTACATCGGGGAGGTAATGGGGATAGTCTCCATAGGCGGTGTTGACATACATCTGTCCGTTCTCCTCAAAACCTGCCGGATACATACCGATCCGGCGCTCAAACTTGTAGTTGACCGAGATGGCCATGGTGGAGAAGTGCCAGTGGTTGCCGTGGTTGTCCATCACCGCGCTGCCGTGTCCCGAGCCGTTGAGGAAGCCGCCCGGCTTGTAGGCCACAGGGTTATAGGGGGCGTAGGTGAAAGGTCCCAGGGGGTTGTCGGATGTATAAACCCCGTCGGCGTAGACGTTCCACTGCGTGCCGGGCGCGCCGTACATCAGGTAGTAGGTGTCGTTGTGCTTCACCATCCAGGGTCCTTCAATGAAGGGAGCCACGTCGGAGCGGTGATCCTGCCCGAAGCGCTCCCATCCGTGGTTGTCGGGGTCGAGACGGAACAGGTCGACCTGCTCCCCCTTGGGGATGTAGTAGTTCTCCGGGTCGAGTTCGACCCCCCTGATGGGCCAGCGGTTGGAGGATTCCTCGTAGAGGTAGATCCGCCCGTCGGTGTCGACAAAGATATCGGGGTCCTGGATCCCGCCGGGAGGGTTCAGTACGGCATAGTTGGTCTTCCAGTCACCCAGCTCGGGGTTGTCAGTCTCAATGATGGGCCCTCTGCCCGACGGATCGCCGTAAGCCAGGATATTGTCACCCCGTACCGCGGCGGCGGGGGCGTTAGATCCGCTGAAGTACCAGCTTTGGGGGCGGATGAACCGCCATTGTCCCATATCCTCTGATACCCAGTAGCCATGGGAGCGGGTGACGAACAGGTAATATTTTCCCTTAAAGTTGACCACTGCCGGGTCGGCGCCGGAGCGGTAGGATACATCCCGTTCCGCGCGGTAGTGCG
Source organism: Proteiniphilum sp. (assembly GCA_018433945.1). Taxonomy (GTDB): domain Bacteria; phylum Bacteroidota; class Bacteroidia; order Bacteroidales; family Dysgonomonadaceae; genus Proteiniphilum. The sequence continues at coordinate 10,037 of JAHDQF010000082.1, forward strand.
ACATATAGGTGTAGTCGATGTCGATCGGGTTGCAGTAGGTGGTCTGGCTTCTGCCGGCGGCGGCTGTTGATTTGTTGCCCTGCAGGTTTTCACTACCCCTCCGGTTGAGGTTGCAGGAGAGATGCGGGAGCGCTGACAGCAGGATCAGCGGAAGGATTGTGAAGGTTCGTTTCATCGTGGTTTTCATTTTTTCCCGGGTTGTAGATGATCTTCGGGCAGCTCATATTGTGCCTGCAGTCTTTTCAGCTCTTGCTTCAGCTCTCGGGTGATCTGCTCAGTGCCCCTCTTGCCGTAGAGGTTGTCGATCTCATGGGGGTCGTTCTGCAGGTCGTAGAGCTCCCAAATCTGCTCTCCGTAGAAGTAGATCAGCTTGTAGCGTTCTGTCTTCACGCCGCAGTGGGCCCGCACGCTGTGGAAGCCGGGGTACTCATAGTAATGGTAGTAGAGCGATTTCCTCCAACCATCGGGTGTCCTGCCTGTTTCGGTCAACTCCCTGAAAGACTCTCCCTGCATATCGTCCGGTATGGCGATGCCGCAGAAATCGAGCAGGGTGGGGGCGAAGTCGATGTTCTGGGTCAGCCCCTCCACCTGTGTACCAGGCTTTATATGGCCTTTATACTGCATCAGGAGCGGCATCCCGAACGACTCTTCATACATGAACCGTTTGTCGAACCAGCCATGCTCGCCCAGGTAGAACCCCTGGTCGCTGCTGTAGATGATGAGGGTGTTCTCATCCAACCCTGTCTCCTCCAGGTAATCGAGCAGCTGTCCCACGCTCTCGTCCACCGCCCGGATGGTGGCCAGGTAGTCCTGCAGGTAGCGTTGATACTTCCATTCGGCGATCTCTTTCTCCGTCATCGGGGTGGTGTGGAAGGCGTTGTTACGCTCCCGGTAGGCAGCGAAGAATCGTTTCTGTTCGTCGGCTGTCATGGTGCCCAGGAAGGCATGCGGCCAGGGGTCGTAGAGCAGCGTGTCGCTGTCGACACCGGTCACCATCTTCAGGTCGTGCCCCTCATACATGTCGCGGTAGATGTTCATCTCCTGGTGTGCCGCCGCAAAGCGCCCCTCGTAGTCATCGAAGTAGGTCGCCGGCAGCGGGAAGGTGACATCCTCATAGAGGCGGTAATACCTTTCCGCCGGCACCCAGTTGCGGTGCGGCGCCTTGTGGTTCATCATCAGGAAGAAGGGCTGATCCTCCTCCCTTGTCTGTAGCCACTGCTTCGTGAAGGTGGTGATCAGGTCGGTGACGTAGCCGGCGTACTGCACGGTATCCCGCTCGGTGATGAAGTCGGGGTTGTAGTAATCCCCTTGGTCGTTTAGGATCATCCAGTGGTCGAAGCCGGTGGGTTTTGATATCAGGTGCCACTTGCCGATCAGCGCTGTTTCGTAGCCATTCGCCTGCAGGATCTTGGGAAGTGTTTGTTGCGAACCGTCGAATGCCCTGTTCCAGTTCGCCAGGAAGCCATTCTTGTGGCTGTGCTTGCCGGTGAGGATGCTGGCGCGGCTGGGACCGGAGATGGAGTTGGCGCAGTAGTTGTTCCGGAGGATGGCCCCGTTACTGGCAATCCGGTCTATGTTGGGTGTGGGCGCCAACGCCGAGATGGGATGCCCGTAGGCGCTGATGGCCTGTGTGGCATGGTCGTCGCTCAGGATGAAAATGATGTTGGGGCGCTTTTCTGTCTGTTGTGCCATTACCGACAATGCCGACAAAGCCATCGCCCCTATTGTGAGGTTTCTCTTCATTGTTGTGATGTGTTGTTTTATGTTTTACTCTACCCTGAAAGTAGCTTCATTTTCGTTGTCATCGGAGCTCTGGGCTACCCATAACGTAAAGTTTCCCGGCTCCGTCTTTTTCTGCATGTCGATGCCGTAGAAAGCCAGCTCTTCGGCGCGCAGTTCAAAAGAGACCTGTCTGCTCTCCCCCGCTTTCAGGGGTATCTTCTGAAATCCTTTCAACTCCTTCACCGGCCGCGTGACGCTTCCCACCAGATCGCGGATATAGAGCTGTACCACCATTTCGCCATCCCTTTCACCGCTGTTCTGCACATTTGCTGTGATGACGATTTTATCGCCGGCCGCTTTCATGGAGGGCTTGTCGAGGGTCAGGTTGCTGATGGTGTAGGTGGTATAGCTGAGCCCGTAACCGAATGGGTAGAGGGGGGTGATGGAGCTGTCGAGGTAGCTCGACTTGTAGTCGACCCTCTCATTGCTGAGGTCCACCGGACGACCGGTGTTCTTCCGGTTGTAGTAGATCGGTATCTGACCGATGTTGCGCGGGAAGGACATCACCAGCCTTGCCGAAGGATTGTAATCGCCGGCAATCACGTCGGCGATGCCGTGTCCGCCCTGTACGCCGGGGAACCAAGCCTGCAGAATCGCGTCTATGTGTTCATCTTCCCAGGAGAGGTCGACCGGGCGACCGCTGAGGTTGATCAGTACGACCGGTTTTCCGGTCTCTTTCAGAGCTTTCAGCAACTCACGCTGTGCCTCCGGCAGACGGATGTCGGTGCGTACGGCCGCTTCGCCGGACCAGTTGAAATCTTCACCTATCGCAGCGATAACCACGTCGGCTCTGCGGGCGGCGGACACAGCCTCGGCAATTTTACCCGGAGTGGTTTCGGTGAGCGATGATCCTTCCGCATAGAGAAGTTTCACGGGACTGTCTTTATATTTTTCGGTGAGCCCTTTGAGGATGGGTACACTCTTGTTACGGTCACCCAGCCCTGCCCATTCTCCGTTGAGGTTGATGGAGTCGTTCATCAGCGGGCCTACCAGCGCAATGGTCTTTCCGCTCTCTTTTGTGATGGGCAGGAGCTGATTGTCGTTCTTCAGCAGCACCACCGATGCGGCGACCGCTTTGCGTGCCGTCTCCATGAATTCGGGCGTCATCGTGTTTTGTTTTGCCCGCTCCTCATCGAGATAACGATAGGGGTCATCGAAGAGACCCAGCAGAAACTTCATCTCCAGGATACGACGGGCTGCGGTATCTATCGTTTTTTCCGGTACCTTTCCTTCCTCAACCAGTTGGGTGAGGTATTTGATAAAGGTGGCACCGGTCATGTCCATATCGACTCCCGCATTCACCGCGAGTTCAGCGGCATGCTTCTCATCTTCGGCTACGCCGTGGGGCACCAGTTCGTTGATGCCGGTGTAATCGCTCACCACGAAGCCATTAAAACCCCATTCATGACGCAGCACCTCCGTCAATAACCACCTGTTGGCTGTGGCCGGCACGCCGTTGATCTCGTTGAAGGAGGCCATGAAGGTACCCACCCCCGCCTTTGCTGCCGCCTCGTAAGGTAGGAGGTAGACGTTCCGCAGGGTGTGTTCCGACAGCTCGGCGGTGTTATAGTCCCTACCCGCCTCGGCAGCACCATAGGCTGCCAGGTGCTTACCCGTGGCCAGCAGGGTGTACAGCTCCCCCAGTGCCGTGCCGCCGGCTCCTCCCTGGAAGCCGATGACGCGTGCCTCGGCGACCCTGCTGCCCAGGTAGGGATCCTCGCCGGCACCCTCCATCACGCGGCCCCAGCGGGCATCGCGACCGATGTCCACCATCGGTGCGAAGGTCCAGTTAATCCCGTCGGAGGCCGCCTCAATGGCGGCGATCTCAGCTGTGCGGCGCATCAATGCCAGATCCCAGGAGCAGGCTTCTGCCAGGGGGATGGGGAAGATGGTCTTGTAGCCGTGGATCACATCCTGCCCAAAGAGGATGGGAATCCCCAGGCGGGTGGAGTCGACCGCGATCTGTTGCATACGGCGGATCCCCTCCACCGAGGTGGCGTTGAAGATGCTGCCGACCAGTCCCTTTTCCAGGTAGGGCTGGAAGTCGTCCGACATCACCGGTCCCGTGATCGACCAGTTGGCGGAGAACTGCGTCATCTGCCCGATTTTCTCCTCGAGTGTCATCAGCTTCAACACCGAATCGACCCGTTTTTCAATGTTTCTGTCTCCGCTGTAACTCTGCCACGTACCGGCTCCTGAAGTGTTGGATGAGGGTGATCCGCATGACACAAGTAGAACCACCGCCAGCACATATCCTATTGAGAGACAGTTTTTTTTCATCATTTTTCCCTTTCTTTTTTTCATTTGTTTTTTTTAAGCAATAAGCTGTAAGCCATAAGCCATAAGCTATAAGTCATAAGCAATAAGCCATAAGCTATAAGTCATAAGCTGTAAGTAATAAGCTGTAAGCTATAAGCTGTATGATGTATGTCTTACGTCTTTACTCTTTTGTCTTTTGTCTTGACTCTTGTAACTTGGCTCTTGTGTCTTTACTCTTCATAAGTAAATCCCAATTTTTTTAATCCCTCCTGAATTTCCTGGGCACCCATAAACAGCTTCCAGAGCAAGCCGGTACGGTAGTTCTCGATCATCGGAGCGATGGTCAGCTGGTCAATGGCCAGATAACGCTGCGGATACCAGTCGTCCTGCATGCTGAAAGCATCATAAAAACCGTATTTTCCCCATATCCGATCTCCCAGGTCGTAGTAAAAGTGCTTCAATGCCCTCATTGACTGGTCGGGTGTGTATGGGAAACTGGACAGTGCAGCCGTAGGGGTGATCACCCCCAGGTCATTCTTCACCGGCATATGGGCCGCATATCCGTTCACCGAGTAGCTCGCTGTTAATCCCCAGCAGTTGTCGCCGTATCCTTCAAACCCTTTGGGGTTCTCCACGCAGTAGGTGTAGTTGATCAGCGCCTGGTTGCGGTTGAGCTCCCAGTAGTCGGCATACCGGTCGCTTAAACCCTTTGGGTTGAGTCCAATGTAGGAGTAGTGCGCCCAGAAAAGCGGTCCCCCGTATTCTTCTGCCCCGTTGTGTTTCAGAATGAGCGGATATCCGTAGGCCTCGCGATCACTGGTGATTGCTCCTCCCCGTGCCCAGCCGTTATGATACGCCGATGCCGGGATGGGATGGGTGGGTGAGGAGGCAGCCAGAATATAGGTGATCAAAACCTCATTGTATCCTTCCAGCGGGAAGTTCATCTCCCAGCCATACTCCGGGCTCCAGTGCCAGTAGAGCACATCCTGTCCGTTGAGGTACCAGTCCCATTCCATCTCCTGCCAGAGCCTGTCGATCTTTGCAGCCAGTGCCCGTTCCTCTTCATTGCCGTTTTTGAAATATTCCCGCACGATGAGCAGTCCCTGCATCAGAAAAGCGCTTTCAACCAGGTCACCCCCGTTGTCTTTTTCACCGAACGGTTTGACATTGCCCGTGGGGCCGTTGAGCCAGTGGGGCCATACACCGTGGAACCGGTCGGCCGCAGCCAGGTAATCGGCAATTTTGTGCAACTGGTCAACACCCTCTTCACGCGGGATAAATCCCCGTTCGATCCCGGCGATCAGTCCGGCGATGCCGAAGCCACTGCCGCCGGTGGTCACTACATCGGCATCATGCTGTGGATAGACACCATCCATATGGATGCGCTCCGGTGCCAGTCCCGAGGTAGGTTCCGCCCCCTCCCACATATAGTTGAGATGACTCTTCTGTATGTAATCGAGGAGCTCATCGTCTGATGCAAAAGAGACTGGTCGTCTTTCTTCTACAACCACTGTTTTTTTCTCATTTTGGCTGTTGCAGGCAAGGAGGATGAAGAGGCCGGTAAGAAGTACGGCGAAGGATACATGGTTGTGATGATGCATTATATTCATTGACTTTATGAGATTCGAAATATTGATTGTTTTTATGATATCCGGACTTTTGCGATTTGCGGGTTTATCACAAAATTACCGGATGTTGTTTAATTTTTCCAGTCCTTTCCTGACATCGGGATGACTCATGAACAGTTAGTGAGTTTTTATTTCAATAGGTAAATCCCAGTTTTGTTAATCCTGTTTTTATTTCAGGAATACTCATAAAAAGATTCCAAATCAGGCCGGTTCGGTAATTTTCAATCATGACGATGATGGGACCCTGGTCAATGGCGAGAAAATCGCTTGCATACCACTTTTCCGTCAGATTAAATGCGTCGATGAATCCCTGTTGTTTCCATAATTTATCGCCCAATTTATAATAGAAGAAATGAAGCGCAGCCAAAGACTCTTCGGGTGTATAGGGCATGGAAGACAAAGCGGCCGTTGGCGCGATCACACCTTTGTCGTTGGTAGGCGAGTGAGCACTGTATCCGTTATTCCCGTCGCTGGCTGTCAGTCCCCAGCATATCTCACTGTATCCCAGGAAGCCCGAAGGGTTCTGCTTGCAATATGCATGGTTGATCTTAGCGTGACGCACATTTTGTTGCCAGTAATCGGCATATTGATCCTGTAAATTCTTCGGATTTAAACCGAGAAAAGAGTAATGGGCAAAAAAGAGGGGGCCTCCGTAAGAAGGGCCCAGGGGCAGTTGGAAATCGTAATATACTCCGTTGTTCCTCATATTACCGTTATCGGCCCAACCATTGTCATAAACGGCTATGTCGACTGAAAAAGCAGGCGATGACGCAGCCAGGACATAGGTGATCAGGCATTCATTCCATCCTTTGATCTTGTGGTTCATTTCCCAGCCGTAAACGGGGCTCCAGTGCCAGTAGAGCACCTCTTCGTTGCCACGGCGGAACCACGACCACTCGACTGCTTCCCACAATTCGGTGATCCGTGTTCTCAGTTCAGCCTCTTCAGGGTTTTCCCCGGTGAAATACGCTCTTGCGGTCAATAATCCCTGGAATAAAAAGGATGTCTCCACAAGATCAGCTCCATTGTCTTTTTCACTGAAAGGCTGTGTCTCTCCCGTACTGCCATTGATCCAATGGGCGAAAGCGCCATGATAGCGCGTAGCTTTGTCTTTCAGGAAACTTGTAATTATTAGCAAACGGTTTACTGCCGCTTCTCGATCTATAAATTGCCGTTCAACACCTACAATCATTGCCATCATCCCGAATCCGGTACCCCCCGTGGTTACAATATCTCCCGACGAACTTCGTTCGCGCGCCATACCGCTTACCGGATGACCGAAGTCCCAAAAATAGCTGAAAGTCTGTTTCTGGACTAATGTAAGCAGTTCTTCATCGGAAATACGTGGGAACTTATCCGCCGGATCAATCCCTGTGGATATTGCATATACTTTTCCCGTTGAGATCCGATGTCCTGATGCCGATCTTAATCCCGTATTGATGATCAGTTGATAAGAGGTGAATGAAACCAATGTCGTTGTTGGTTGTATGATTACGGTTTTGTCCTGGATATTGTATGTCAGTTCGACAGATTGGGCGGTTAATGTCCGTAACGTGATATTGTTTTGCACTGTGCTTTGATCAATTTCTTCCGAAAAAGTCAGGGTAACATGCAGATTTGGATCGATGTTCGTATATGACGAAGCATTTGTCTCTCCGTTAATTTCAATTTCTTCCAATTGAAATGTTACAGTAACGGGATCATTGTCTTTGCTTCCGCAGGACGAAAAGATTCCAATTCCGATACATAGTAAAAAACAAATCCATTGTTTCATACGATAATATTTTATTCTTTTACATTAAGGTCGTATGGAACTCGCTTTTAGTCATCAACATGGGTGTAAACGGTTTAAATGCTCGTTTCATATACGCTGATTTTATGGTTTGTAGAGGAACTCCTCTGCATACCTCAACAGTAGAGATACCGGTTTTATATGGCTGTCATATTGAAAGGCATGCTATATAACCGGTGCCGAAAAAAATTGAGAGGGAGGTTTCCTCCCTCTCAATTAAATTGTATGAATTCAAACCAATCATTTATTCTGAATCGTGGATAATAATATCTCTGATCTCTTGTGCCGTTAACGCTTTATTATAGATGCGCAATTCATCAATCAAGCTATTGTCCGACAGATGGTTCCACTCAGTAAACCGGGGTGCACCGGATCCGATCGACATGATATCACATCCGGCCCAGCTTATCTGGGATAGATCGTTTGTTGCAACCTCTTCTCCATCGATATAAAACGCAGCTTTCCCTGCGGTCAATGTCAGCGTGATATATTTCCATACCGGGATAGCCGGGTCTAAATCGGCCTTCTCTACTCCATCAAGCCATCCGTCTGCCGTGCCGTCCCCTACATTTGCTTTGATGCGCTGTTTCCCGGCAGCATCTTCACGAAATATCCTGAACCCGGCGGTCCGGTTATTCTGGGCTTCGGGAGAGGCTCCCTCTGTCGCCGGACCGATAACGATAATACCTGCCCGGTCAGGATCAGCGTTCACTTTGTACCAGAATCCCACAGTCAGCTCGGAGCCTAATTCCGAAGCCAGATCGGACAATCTGAAAGTGAGGTAGCCGTCTTGTACGCCAGCATATGCTTTTCCAACTTTTCCCTCGGCAAAACCGGGGTTGCCCACTTTGGTTGCGTCTTGATCACTTACTGCATCCTTATAGGAGTCTTCGAACGACATATAAAATATCTGGCCGTCTTCGCTGATAGGTGGTTTAGGTGGCTCTTCGGGGTAATCGAAAGGCGGATTTTGCCCTAAATCCTGAAAACAGGACGGCAGTGTAATCAGCATCAATGCCGCAATTAGTGGATATCTGAATTTTCTTGTTTTCATCGTCGTAAAATAAATAGTTATAGTTGTATTGTCTCGTTTTAATAATTGGGATTCTGAATCAATACTCCATTGGATTTGTCGATTTCAGCCTGAGGTAAAGGCAACAACGCATGTTTGTCCTGATATCCGGTCTTACCGGCTGCATGCAGTACTTCTCTTGCAGTTCCCCAGCGCACGAGATCGTAGAATCGATCCCATTCCATCGCCAGCTCCACTCTTCTTTCATGACGTATAGCATTTCGCAAGGCTACCTGATCGGTAGTTGTTACTTTTGGCAAAACGTCTGTGTTATTTCCGCGGGCACGTGCGCGTACTTGCTCCAGATAATTTATCGCTTCCGCTGCATTACCCAGTTCGTTTGCCGCTTCTGCTGCGATCAGATACATTTCGGATATGCGAAGGATGCGGATGTTCATCCAAAAACCATGTTTATTAAACTGTGCACGCAAAGATGGATTGGTGTAAACCTTCTTGTTGTACTAATTTCCGCAGTAGCGTAAAAGCTAAAGTTGTTTAGCGCATATGCAGATTTCTTGTTAATTATTCGTTTTAATCATTCTCATTTTTTGTATTTTGTGTGAAGAACCAAC
>JAHDQF010000011.1 GCA_018433945.1 Proteiniphilum sp.
AAGCATCTCCTCCCCATAGAAACGATAATCCCGTAGCTCATCCAGCATCAACTCATAGGCCGGGAAGTAGGTGACCTGCTTCGGAAAGAGAGATTGCAGCTGTTCAATAGCCAAAAGGAGAACCGCCTTGCTTAGCTGGTTCTCATGTGCTCCATCTTTCAGATGTCGTACAGGGCTCACCGTGAAGATCAGCTTCATCCCCGGGTTGAGCTGCAACAGACGGTTGATCAGATCTTCCCACACCTGAGCGATCTCTCCTACTGTCATCCGGGAGCGATTGAAATGATCTGCCGGCAGTTTGTGGCAGTTGGCGACAATCTGCTGATCCTCCTTCCGGCGATAAACCCAGGCGGTACCAAACGTGATCAGAAGCAGGTCTGTCTGTGGCAACAACGCTACCGCCTTTTCGTATCGCCGGTTGATCATCTGCAGGGTTTGCTCCCTGCAGGACGAAGAGAAAGCTCCGTGATGCACCGGGCTGTGATACATTCCGTTGTGAAAGAAGAGCTCTTCACTGGTAAATGACTCACCGGCGATGATTCTTTCTATCGCATGAGAGACCGATAAAGGATTGTAGAGGATCCCGAAGGGATTGATCTCCACACGGAACTTGTGCGCAACCAGCTTCCTGCCAATCTCTTCTGAGAAACAGGATCCCAACAACATCATTTGAGTGGAGTGACTGATCGTCACATCACTCACTGAATAATCTATGCGTGTACGAAACTCCATCTCAGCTACCAATCTATTGTCTTACAAAAATAACAATAAAGCTGCCATAAAGCGAAAAGGAACCGTTTATAATTTGTGAAAATGAAGATGGGAGGGATATAAAAAAGGAAAGGTTGTCTCACGACAACCAATCTTCATTGTTAACCTTAAATCTAATACCATGAAAAACACATTGCAAATATAGGCGTTTTTGTGTTATAAAACATAACCAATGAGCAGAAATCTCTCAATTTTTACACAGTTTAACGATAAACAGCCATTACCGGCATTTCTTATGCTGTTTTTCACATTTTATTCTACCCGGAGAACCAATCCTTTCAGATATTCGCCCTCGGGATGGTAGATGTTGATGGGATGATCGGCCGGTTGAGTAAGCTGATGAAGGATGGTCACCTTTCTTCCGGAAATGGCAGCTGCACTGAAAACTGCCAGCCGGAACTGCTCCCTGGAGATTGCCTGTGAGCAGGAGAATGTGAAGAGGATGCCCCCCGGTGCGATCTTTGTCATGGCGGCAAGATTGAGCTTCTTGTAACCCTGCAGTGCGTTGTGAACTGCACCGCGGTGCTTGGCGAATGCTGGCGGGTCGAGTACGATCAGGTCATACTTCCCTTCAGGAGTCTCTTTCAGATAACGGAATGCATCCTCGGAACAGGAGTGATGCCGTGGCTCTTCACCAAAGTTGAGGGTGACATTCTGATTGGTGACTGAAACGGCCTTGGAAGAGCTATCTACTGAGTCAACCACGGTAGCACCACCTCGCAGGCCATAGACAGAAAAGGCTCCGGTATAGCAGAACATATTGAGGAGCCGGCGGCCGGAGGCATACTGTTCCAATAGTTTTCGGTTCTCACGCTGGTCAATGAAAAAACCAGTCTTCTGTCCCTTGAGCCAGTCAATCTGAAAGCGCAACCCGTTTTCAATGGCTACCGCCTCCACCTGCTCACCACCCCAGATGTAGCCATCCCCGGCATCTAGCTCAGCCTTGAAGGGGAGTGTTCCCTCCGACTTGTAATAGATATGCTTCAGCTCTTCGCCTTGCATCACCTCTCTCAGTGCATCTGTGATCAGCTGCAGGTCGCGGTGCATCCCAACCGAGTGAGCCTGTATCACGGCTGTGTTACCGTATATATCGATAATCAGTCCCGGCAGCTGATCACCTTCTCCATGCACCAACCGGTAGATGTTGTTGTCGCTCCTCAGCAGTTGCAACTCCCGGCGCAACAGCAGAGCACTGTTCAGCGCTCTCCGGTAGAAAGTGCCGTCGATGGACTCATCGCGGAAAGAGAGAACCCGCACGGCAATGCTGCCAATCTGGTAATGTCCCACCCCGAGGAAGCTGCCATCGGCGGAGAGAATACGCACCACCTCTCCCTCTTCCGGGGGAGTGAATGCAGCCTGGTCGATGGCACCTGAAAAGACCCATGGATGAAAACGGCGGAGTGAATCATCCTTTTTTGGCTTCAATTGAATTGTTTGATACATCTTTATTGATTGGATGATTGGGTGTCTGATTGGCGGAACGGGTTAAATGATGATAGATGCGCAGGCAGGCCCAGGCATCGATGGCAGCGTAGGCCTGTTGTGCAGGGGTCAGTTGTGGCGCCTCCCAGTTGGAAAGTCGCTGACTCTTTGAGATCTTCCGGCCAAAGAGAAGGGCATATATCTTCTGGAGGCTGTTATCTTCGATACCGAACTTGTCAACGAAGAGCTGCAGGTCAACGAAATTCTCCGGTTTACGTACCGAACGCTGCCGGATGGCGGCAAAATCGTCGCGCAGGGAGAGCCCGATTTTTTTGATGCCGGGATTGCTCATCAGCTGTTCCAGGAGATCGGGATAACCAATCATGTTGAGGCGGAAGAGATAACAACGCTCCTCCGTGGCCAGCTGCATCAGTGCTACCTTGTGGTTCTGTCCCCGTTTGAATGCCGGCTTGGTCTCGGTATCGAAACCGATGGCCTTGTGCCGGGAGAGATATGCCACCGCCTCTGCCACCTTCTCTTCGTGATCTACTACAATTATTTGGCCGTCGAACCGCTCTGTCGGCAACTGGGCCAGTTGCTCTTTGGTAATCGTCAATCCCACAATTCATCCATCTTTAGGTTCTCCGCATCTTCATCCGTTCCACTCTCTTCTACCCTGCACTTGAAAGCATGCAGAGGACGAAGCACATTCACCAGTTTTTGACCCCAGTAAAGCATAAAATTCTCCCGGCAAATAGCCAGGGCATCCTGCATCTGGTTTGTCAGTTCAAACTGGTATACCGAAACGAAGTTACGGATATCTTGATACAGATCGGCCAGATTCTCAGATACAAATGCTGAAATTGGACGATCGCTGTACTTCATCTCATCAACAAACACATCGAGGTAGATATCCTCCTCACCCATTACCTCTGAAATGCGGCTTGCCACCCGTATGTAGTCCTCTTCACGCACAAAAGTCGGGGGTAGTTCCTCATTCACCATCTCAACTTCCGGCAGCATCAATGCTTTCAGGTAGAGCAGAGGCAGCAGCCTGAGCATTCTCTCCACCCATTCCTTTCGTTCCATCTCTTCTTCACTCTCCAGAAAGTGACAGAGCTCGGCTGCAACCGCAACGAATTCAATTACATCCTTATGGTATGCTATTTGAGTACCCTCCTCTTTCGCCATGCTACAATCAGTTTAATAGGATCTTCTGAATTGAAAGGACAAAAATAGTCATTTTTTTTGACAATCTGTGAGTGAGTGCAATACCAATAAGCTCCTCTCTTGTGAGACGGGTAAAAAAAAGAGGGTTCTGTTTGGTAAAGTCGAAACAATGCACTAACTTGCAGTCAATAAGCGTTGTGATTTTTCCCGGAAGAGTCTCTCAGAGTCTCTCTCTGTGGTATGTTGACAGATTCCTGAAAGAGCAATTTTCTATTCTCAAAAGTTCAACCATCATTTTAAGCGATATGAAACCGCCAATATTGGGAAAACAGACCTTCCTGCACGACCATCCTGTTTCCGGAAGCAGTTTCGACAAATTCAACAAGGAGCGCCATGAAGGGGATGACAACCCCTACCCGCTCTATACGGGAAGGTATCTGCTGATCATGAAAGAGCAATCCGGCAGCCTGTTGAAAATGACCCGGATGCTCGAATCCAAATGGGGTTTAAAAGTGGCAAGCAGCTCCGATTTTGTGAGGGAGACGCTCGATGAAATAAAGATCAAAAGTGCGGATGCACTTTTCTACAACGAGCTGGGAATAGCCCTTCTGGGAGCAGATGAAGAGATCATTGAGAGACTCTCCACACCCGATGCGGAGTACCTGATTGAGCCGGAAAAGGTGGTATACATCCCCGACGATCTTGCCGAGGAGGGAGAGCAAGATGCTACCTGGGGCATCCACATAACAGGGGCACATCAGTCACCCTTTAGCGGATGGGGTGTTCGCGTGGCAATCATCGATACCGGTTACGACACAACACATCCCGATTTCACCGGGAGAGAGATCACGGGGCACTCCTTTGTACCGGAGGAGACGATCGAAGATCTGCACGGACATGGAACCCATTGCCTGGGGATTGCCTGCGGTGAGACCGACAACCACAACACGCGATATGGAATAGCTACCGCTGCGCAGATCTATGTCGCCAAGGTACTCAACAAACAGGGAAGCGGAGCCCAGGCTTGGGTGCTGGACGGGATGACCGGCGCGGTCAACAATGGATGCAGGGTGCTCTCCATGTCGCTGGGATCACCTGTCTATCCCGGACAAGCATATGACATGGCCTATGAGCGGGCAGCACAATATGCCCTCTCCAGAGGTGCAGTGGTTGTGGCTGCGGCCGGGAATGACAGCCGTCGCTCCCAAAACCGTTACAGCCCGGTGAGCAGTCCCGCCGACTGCCCCTCGATTCTGGCCGTGGGCGCACTCGATGAATCGCTGGCGGTGGCTGACTTCTCAAACAGGGCGGTCAACAAAGGAGGAGAGGTTGACATCGCTGCTCCGGGGGTAGCAATCTACTCCTCCTGGCCGATGCCAACAAGATACCGCACCCTCTCCGGCACCAGTATGGCGACCCCTCATGTGGCAGGCATCATTGCACTGCTCTGGGAAAAGTATCCGGAAGCAACAGCTGCAATGATTACAGAAAAGCTGAGAGAGCTGGCCAAAACGTTGCCGCTGCCACCCGAGGATATAGGAGCCGGTCTCTCGTTCGCACCAATGAAAGAACAATAGCATGAGACATATCGTCATCACCATATCGGAGATATACCTGGATCGTCTTGGAGAGGTGGCTGAAAGCCTGCGCGAAGAGGGTGTGATCATCACGCACCTTTACGAGTTTGGCGTCATCATAGGGATTGCCGATGATTCGGTCATCCCAAGAATCCGCAACCGAAGAGAGATAGCAGCGCTGAGTGAAGAGAAGGAGGCAAGGATACCACCTCCAGATGCTGATACACAGGTATTTACCGATGATTGAGACAACCTGTGCAGGTGAGGATCGGCAGAGCGCTGTTTTGCATCGACACCGGGAGATGATGGTCTCTCCCGGTGAAAGCAACGCTGATTGCATAAAAAGAGGGCAAAGATTTTGTGAATCCGTTTGAAAATAATATCTTTGCATCCGACAAGAGAGAGGGAAGCAGGAAAAACCGCTTCCTTTTTTGTTCATGAGCGTCATGATGATCGAAAAAAACATGCTTATCACCCTAGTGGAGGAGTATCTGAAAGATACGACCAACTACCTGGTGGATCTGACGGTGGGTGCCGGCAACAGCATCATCGTGGAGATCGACAACGACGAGGGTGTGGAGATCGACGACTGTGCTGCGCTCAGTCGCCACCTGGAGTCTCGCTTCGACCGCGACAGTGAAGATTTCGAGCTGACGGTCACCTCGGCCGGCCTGACCTCACCCTTCAAGATTGAGCGTCAGTATCACAAGTATTGCGGCAAGGAGGTGGAGGTACTCACCCGGTCAGGCATCAAGCATTCGGGCATCCTGCGCTCGGCTGATGAGACGGGGTTCAATCTGACGGTCTCCCACAAGGTGAAGCCGGAGGGAGCCAAACGGAAACAGGAGGTGGAAGAGGATCTCCGCTTCTCTTATAGTGATGTAAAATATACAAAATATCTTATACGATTCAAATAATATATGGGCAAGAAAAAAGAAACCATCAGCCTCATAGATACTTTTTCCGAATTCAACGAACTGAAGAATATCGACAAAGCCACCCTGATCAGTGTGTTGGAGGAGTCGTTCCGCAACGTCATCTCAAAGGCGAACGGTACCGACGAGAACTACGATATCATCATCAACCCCGACAAGGGTGACCTGGAGATCTGGCGCAACCGCACCATCGTAGAGGATGATGAGCTGGAAGATCCCAACCTGCAGATCACGCTCAGCGAGGCAAAGAAAATAGACGAGGACTTTGAAGTGGGTGAAGAGGTGACCGATGAGGTTTCGCTTGAGCACTTCGGACGCCGCACCATCCTCAACCTGCGGCAGACGCTGGCATCGAAGATCATGGAACTGGAGAAAGACAACCTCTACAACAAGTACAAGGAGAAAGTAGGTGAGATTGTCTCAGGCGAGGTCTATCAGATCTGGAAGAAAGAGCTCTTGCTGCTCGACGATGAGCACAACGAGCTGATCCTGCCCAAGAGCGAACAGATCCCGAGCGACTTCTTCCGTAAGGGAGAGCATGCGCGCGCAGTGGTAGCCCGTGTGGAAAACAAGAACAACAATCCCAGGATCATCCTCTCACGCACCTCTCCGGTATTCCTGGAGCGGCTCTTCGAGCAGGAGATCCCTGAGATCGCCGACGGGCTGATCACCATCAAGGGGATCGCACGCATCCCGGGTGAACGTGCCAAGGTGGCTGTAGAAGCCTACGACGACCGCATCGATCCGGTGGGTGCCTGTGTGGGTATGAAAGGATTCCGCATCCATGGCATCGTTCGTGAGCTGCGCAACGAAAACATCGATGTGATCAACTTCACCAACAACACCTCCCTCTATATCCAGCGTGCGCTGAGCCCTGCCCGTATCAACTCCATCACCATCAAGGAGGAGGAACGGCGAGCAGAGGTGTTTCTCAACCCTGAAGAGGTCTCCCTGGCTATCGGCAAGGGAGGTGCCAATATCAAACTGGCCTCAATGCTTACCGGTTACAACATCGAGGTGTTCCGCGACATCGATGAAGTGGACGAGGAGGATATCTACCTGGATGAGTTCCGTGACGAGATCGACGGATGGGTGATCGACCAGCTGAAAAAGATTGGCTGCTCCACCGCCAAGAATGTGCTGGCCACCAGTCGTGAGCGACTGATCCGTGAAGCCGACCTGGAGGAGGATACCGTAGATGAGGTACTGGCCATTCTTCGTTATGAGTTCGAAGATGAAGACGATGAAGATGAAGATGAAGATGAAATGGCTGGAGAGCCCGACGAGACGGAAGCAAAAGAGAAAGAGACAGAAGAAAAAGAAGAGGTATAACCGTTCCACCATTCACGCGGTGCCTGCTCAGGGGTGTGATACTCTTTGGGCAGTAGCAGGGATAGCCTGTCAAGCCATACTGTTCACATAAGCATAACCAGAGAAAGGGATAGAAGAAATATATGCCTATTAGATTAATAAAAGTATCGAAAAATTTGAATGTGGGAATCAACACACTGGTTGAATTTCTGCACAAGAAAGGTATTGAAGCAGACGCAAATCCTAACGCGAAAATTGAGGATGAACAGTACGACCTACTGATCGCAGAATTCGGTAAAGATAAGAACATCCGCCGGGAGGCGACCGAGACACGCGAGAAGATGCACCGCCGCGATGAGAAGAGAGAGACCGTAGCCATTGAGGGATACGAGCTACCGGAAGAAGAGGCTCCCAGGAAGAAGGTCGAGAAAGAGGTGATTGAAACAGCGGTCCCGAATGAGTTAAAGCCCCACTTCAACGTGGTGGGCAGCATTGACCTCGACAACCTGGGAAAGAAGAAAAGCGAGCCGAAAGCACAGGAGGAACCGGAGGTCAAAGCAGAAGAGGCTGCGGTGAAACCTGTTGCAGAAAAGCCGCAAGCTTCGGAAGAAAAGCAGGCACCGGGCACACCGGTTGCTGAGACAGAGAAACAGCCTGTACCTCTGAAAGAAAATGAGGAGGAGCCCGAAACAACGGCCGCAACAGATGAGCCTGTAGAAGAGCGCACGCCACCACAGAAAGAGCGCATCACCTCTGCGAAGATACCGGAGAGACCCGGAGAGCTGCCGGAGGAGAAAGCATCGAAAGAAGTAGCAGCAGAGGCTACCAGGGATGAGGAGGAACCCGAACGTGCAGCGCTTGCTCCTGAAACAGAAACAACAGAACCCGGGACGGTTGCGGTGGACAGTGAAGAGAGCGATGGGAAGGACAAAGTGTTCCGTCTGCCCAAGAACAAGCTGGAATCGAACATCGTGGTGAAAGGATCAATTGACCTTGACTCCATCAACGATCGTACGCGTCCTCAGCGCAAGTCACGTGCTCAACGCAAGAAAGAGCGCCTGGAGCGTGAGCAGAAAGCACTCGACAGCAAGAAACTGAAAGAAGAAAAGGTAAAACTACTGAAGAAAGAAACGATCAACGAAAAGAAAAAGCCGGAATCAATAGAGAGCGAGGAGGATCGCAAAAAGAAAAAACGAAAGAGAATCCGCACCGCCAAGGTGAATATTGACAAACCGGGTAGTTTCGGACAGACCTCAAGGGGTGAGCGTAAGCCCTCACTGCGCAAACCGGTCAAGGCAGAGGTGAGTGATGAGGATGTGCAAAAGCAGATTAAAGAGACACTGGCCCGCCTCACCGAGAAGCGTGGTAAGAAAGGGGGTGCCAAATATCGGCGCGAAAAGCGTGAGGCAAGTGCCCACAGGCAACAGGAGGAGCTGATGCAACAGGAGCAGCAGAGCCGCGTGCTGCAGCTCACCGAGTTTGTGACAGCCAATGACCTGGCCAATATGATGAACGTGCCGGTAACCAATGTCATCTCCACCTGCATGAGTCTGGGGGTGATGGTGGCCATCAACCAGCGCCTCGATGCGGAGACCATCAACATCGTTGCCGAGGAATATGGCTTCAAGACGCAGTTTGTGAGTGCCGATGTGATTGAAGCCATCGCCGAGGAGGAGGACAAACCGGAAGACCTGATACCCCGTCCACCCATTGTAACGGTGATGGGCCATGTGGACCACGGCAAGACCTCACTGCTCGACAGGATCCGCAGCACCAATGTGATTGCCGGTGAGGCAGGGGGTATCACTCAGCATATCGGTGCCTACAACGTACAGCTCGAAGATGGGCGCAAGATCACCTTCCTCGACACCCCCGGACACGAAGCGTTTACTGCCATGCGTGCACGTGGTGCGAAAGTGACCGATGTGGCAATCATCATCGTGGCGGCTGACGACAACGTGATGCCACAGACGGTGGAAGCCATCAACCATGCCGGCGCGGCAGGAGTTCCCATCGTATTCGCCATCAACAAGATAGACAAACCTGGTGCCAATCCTGAGAAGATCAAGGAGCGCCTGGCAGAAATGAACTACCTCGTGGAAGAGTGGGGCGGCAAGTATCAGTCGCAGGATATCTCCGCAAAGAATGGCATCGGCATACAGGAGTTGATGGAGAAAGTACTGCTCGAAGCTGACATGCTTGAGCTCAAAGCCAATCCTAACCGACGTGCTTCCGGCTCCATCATTGAGTCGGAGCTCGACAAGGGACGTGGCTATGTCTCCACCGTGCTGGTGGAGAACGGCACCCTGCACCAGGGTGACATCGTGATAGCCGGTGCATATTTCGGACGCGTGAAAGCGATGTTCAATGAGCGCAACCAGCGCATTGAGACAGCCGGACCGGCTGAACCGGCGCTGATCCTCGGGCTGAACGGCGCACCACAGGCAGGTGACACTTTCAATGTGATGGAGACCGAGCAGGAAGCACGTTCCATCGCCAACCGTCGCGAGCAGCTGCAACGTGAGCAGTCGCTACGCACACAGAAGATGCTCACCCTCGATGACATTGGCCGCCGCATTGCCATCGGCAACTTCCAGCAGCTGAACATCATCGTAAAGGGCGACGTGGATGGGTCGGTAGAGGCACTCTCCGACTCACTGATACAGCTATCCACGGAAGAGATACAGGTGAACGTGATTCACAAAGCGGTTGGTCAGATCTCCGAGTCAGATGTCACGCTTGCAGCAGCATCCGATGCGATCATCATCGGTTTCCAGGTGCGCCCCTCACTGAGTGCGCGCAAAGAGGCAGAGAAAGCGGGTGTGGACATCCGTCTCTACTCGATCATCTACTCAGCCATCGAGGAGGTAAAGGCAGCCATGGAAGGCATGCTGGCACCCGAGGTAAAAGAGGAGATCATCGGTAACGCAGAGGTGCTCGATGTCTTCAGGATATCAAAGGTGGGTACCGTAGCCGGCAGCATGGTACGCGACGGCAAGATCAAACGCTCAAGCCGTGTGCGGCTGATCCGCGACGGCATTGTGATCTTCACCGGCGAGATTGAGTCTCTAAAGCGCTTCAAGGAGGATGTACGCGAAGTGAGCTCCGGATATGAGTGCGGGATCACCATCCGCAACTTCAACGACATCAAGGTGGGTGACACCATTGAGGCCTATGAGGAGACAGAGGTAAAGAAAACATTGTAAGTAAGTCCCTTTACAATGAGCAGGCCTCTTTCACACATGTGGAGGCCCCGAGGGCAGAAGTGTATAACCAGTTGACATTGTTATTTTAATCCCTACCCTGAAAGCGGCTGCATCTGCCCGAAACAGGCAGATGCGGCCGCAACACACAGGGAAGGGAAAAGAGAATGATTATGAGGAAGAGAATTTTTATTACGCTTGCGGCATGTATGATGCTGGCTGCCACCGCTGTTTATGCACAACAAACGGTCAGTGTGGCCTATGTGAACAGCGATGAACTGTTGAACGCCTTTCCTGAAAAGCAACAAGCTACAGAGCAACTGCTCACTTTAAGCGACAACTACAAGAAAGAGCTGGAGCTGATGCAGAACGAATACAACAAGAAATACTCCGACTACATCACCTACCAAGCGTCGCTTGCTGAGAAC
The DNA here is from genome assembly GCA_018433945.1 of Proteiniphilum sp. Lineage (GTDB taxonomy): Bacteria > Bacteroidota > Bacteroidia > Bacteroidales > Dysgonomonadaceae > Proteiniphilum. Next base: position 10,818 of record JAHDQF010000011.1, read on the forward strand.
ATCAAGTTGCGTAGGATGCAGGAGCTGACCGAGTTGGAGGAAAGAATACAAGCGTTCATGGAGCTTGCACAGCAGGATATTGAAAACCAGGAGAAAGCGTTGTTGGGACCTTTGCGCCAAAAGATTCAAGAAGCAATTCATGCAGTGGGACTGGAACAGCGTTTCACTGTGATCTGCGACCTGGCAGATCCCGGCATCGCCTTTGTCTCACCCGAGGCTGTAGACGCCAATCCTTTGGTGAAACAGAAGCTGGGGATCAAAGAGTAACTTTTGTGTGAATCATCATGTACCCAACGGCGGCCGGTCCCATCGGCATATTTGATTCGGGTTACGGCGGATTGACAGTTCTGTCGGCCATTAAGAGGGTGATGCCGCAATATGACTACCTCTACCTGGGCGACAACGCCCGGGCACCCTATGGCGGCCGTTCGTTCGAGACGGTATATCAATTCACACGCGAAGCGGTTGAGTGGTTCTTCGCCCGCGGATGCCACCTGGTAATCCTGGCATGCAACACCGCCTCAGCGAAGGCTTTGCGCACCATACAGCAACGTGACCTGCCGCTCATCGATCCACAACGCAGGGTGTTGGGCGTGATCCGTCCCACAACCGAACGAATTGCTGACCTCACCTCCACCGGCCATATCGGGGTGCTGGGTACAGAAGGCACCATTCAGTCGCACTCTTACCAGATGGAGATCTGCAAGCTGCATCCACAGTTCACCGTCACCGGTGAGGCCTGCCCCATGTGGGTGCCGTTGGTGGAAAACAGAGAACATGACAAACCCGGAGCTGACTATTTTGTGCGACAGCACCTGGAGAGACTCATGGCCAGGGATCCACTGATTGACACCCTCATCTTGGGTTGTACCCACTATCCGCTGTTGCTGGAGAAGATTCAACAGTATCTCCCTACCGGGATGAAGTTCGTAACACAGGGCAACTATGTGGCGGATAGCCTGAGCGATTACCTCGTGCGTCATCCTGAAATGGATGCAAAATGTACGAAGGCAGGAAGCGTAAATTACTATACCACCGATACTTCCGACAAGTTTAGCCAGCTGGCATCGCTCTTTCTGCAAGAGGATGTTGATGCAAAGCAAATCAAACTGGGATAAATATGACAAACTGGTTCGACCTCACTGTTGGCATCCTGCTACTCCTGGCAGTGATCAACGGCTACCGCAAGGGACTGATCATGCAGCTGGTGGGGCTGGCCATACTGCTGTCATCGGCCCTCTTCGGAGGGAGGGTAGCCCAGGAGATCTTTCCCCATCTCACCGGATGGATCAACCTCTCACCCGAGGCCGCACGCGTCTTATCCTTTCTGCTTGCTTTTGCCGCCATTGCAATAGCACTCACCCTGGTGGGCAGGTTCCTGCAGAAATTCATCGACGTGTTTCTGCTCAGCTTTGTGAACCGTCTTGCCGGAGCGGTGATCGCTGCCGGAACCATGATGCTGCTGCTCAGCATCCTGCTCAACCTGGTTTTGTTACTGAACCACAATGAACCGGTGATCAGCCCGGAGACAAAGCAAGAGTCGTTTTTCTACCCACGGATAGAGGCGGTTGTACCAGCGATCGTTCCCCATCTCAACAGCCGAATCTGGGATGAGTATGTCCCAAAGAGATACAGGGACGAGATAGAGAAAAAATCGGACAGCCTCTACCAAACACTACCGGAAGGTCCATCCGTTGATTCCAGCTTTCAGATGCAGGTTTTCGATGTAAACGAGAAGAGATGAAATTAGAGATTCACAAAGAGGGTAAAGCCCCTCTGATACGTACATTGGTGGTATTATTGCTTCTCAATACCACCTCTTTTCTGTTGTTCCCCAACACGCTCTTCACCGTACTGCTTCTGGGTCTCTCTATCGCCTTTTTCGCCACTGCGCTCAACTTTTACAAACAGCCGGAGCGCACCTATAAGGGTGAGCTCCACGGGCTGGTCAATGCCCCCACCGATGGACGCATCGTAGCAATTGAAAAGGTGTTTGAAATGGAGTTCTTTCATGAGGAGCGTATCCAGATCTCTATCTTCATGTCGCTCTTCAATGCCCACTCCAACTGGTCGCCCGTCAGTGGCAGAATCACCCATTACTCACATGTGAAAGGTAACTTTTACCGGGCATACCTGCCCAAGTCGAGCCACGAAAACGAACATTCCAACATCGTGATTGAGACGCCTGAACATGGGGCCATCCTCACCAAACAGATTGCCGGTGCCCTGGCACGCCGTATCGTCACCTATGTGAAAGAGGGTGATGAGATACACATCGGCTCACCTCTCGGCTTCATCAAGCTGGGTTCCCGCATGGATATCTTCCTGCCGGTAGATAGCGAGATTCTGGTCTGCATGGGTGAGGAGGTGCGGGCCAATGTCACTTTTCTGGCACGACTCAACAAACAGAACAAATCAAGTGCAACATGAGGAAGCAGATACCCAATATCATCACACTTCTCAACCTCCTATCCGGTTGTATGGCCATCACCATGGCTTTCCAGGGAATCTTCGGGGGAGTGGTACTGTGGGTGGTGATAGCTGCACTGTTCGACTTCCTCGACGGCATGGCAGCCCGGCTGCTCAAGGCCTACTCCAACATCGGTAAGGAACTGGACTCACTGGCCGACGTGGTGAGTTTCGGTGTGGCACCCGCCGTCACGGTCTTCATCTTGTTGCGCGACCATCTCACGTCACCAGCAGCGCTGAACGGGGTGTCGCAGCTGATTCCCTACCTGGCCTTCCTGATTCCGCTCTTTTCCGCTTTCCGGCTGGCCAAGTTCAACCTCGATGAGCGACAGAGCAGCTCCTTCCTGGGACTTCCCACTCCTGCCAACGCTCTCTTCTGGATCAGTTACTGTTACGGCATAGACCGGTCAGCACCACAGGAGAGCCCATTTCTCTATCTAACGCTGGCGCTGATTGTGATCCTCTCCCTGCTGATGGTCAGTGAGATTCCCATGTTCTCGCTCAAGATCAAATCGTGGCGCCTAAAAGAGAACGGGCGTCAACTCACACTCATCGTGCTCTCAGCAGTACTCATAGCGGTGTGGGGAATTACCGGCATCGCCTGGTCGGTTCTTACATACATCGCACTCTCATTGCTGACGGCTTTTATCAAGCGAACAAACCGTTAAATAATACAAAGCGGGAAAAAGAGATCAGACGAAATTTGTATCTTTACACAATGGAGCAACCAATCGGCATTATTCTATGGGATTTCTAATTAAATTTTTTCTTTTTTTTGTTGCCGCATATCTTCTGATGAAAGGATTCGTGGCTTTTCTAATGGGAAAACGGTCCGGACACCCTACAGCAGCAGACCGGCATTCCTCCTCCCAGCAACCGCGCCAACCGGAGACGCAGGAGGATCGCATCATTGAGTACCAGAAAAAGACTTTCGAGAAGAGCGAAGCTGAGGATGTGGAGTTTGTAGAGATCAAAAAAAAAGAGGATGAAGCATAGCATCAACCTTTGGCTGGCTTACAACGGTTACGCTACTTCTGTTTATTGACGGAAAAGCAATCAAAATCATATAAGTACCCCAAAACATTTGGATTTTATGACAGATATTTTTGAGCGGGTGAAGCGTGTCAACGGCCCACTGGAGCAATACCGCCAGAAAGCGGACGGTTATTTCGCATTCCCCGAACTGGAAGGAGAGATCGGCCCCCACATGCGCTTTCAGGGGCGGGAGATGATCGTCTGGAGCCTGAACAATTACCTGGGGCTGGCCAACCACCCCGAGGTGCGGAAGGCGGATGCGGAAGCAGCTGCACAATGGGGCATGGCCTACCCGATGGGTGCCCGCATGATGTCGGGGCAAACCAAATATCACCGTGAACTCGAAGATAAGCTGGCTCGCTTTGAGAAGAAAGAGGCAGCTTACCTGCTCAACTACGGCTACCAGGGGATGGTCTCTATCCTGGACTCGCTGGTGTCACGCAACGATGTAATCGTCTACGACGCTGAGTCGCACGCCTGTATCATGGATGGCATCTTCCTTCACAAGGCCAAAGGTGGTAAGAGCTTTGTCTTCCCCCACAACGACATGGAGCGGTGCGAGAAGATGCTTGGCTTCGCCACCAAGAAGGCGGAAGAGAACGGTGGCGGCATCCTGGTGGTGACCGAAGGGGTGTTCGGCATGTCGGGCGACCTGGGCAACCTCCCGGGGATGGTGAAGCTGCGGGAGAAGTACCGCTTCCGCCTGATGATCGACGATGCCCACGGCTTCGGCACGATGGGTGAGACTGGCGCAGGCGCCAGCGAGCACTTCGGGCTGATGAACGAAGTGGACATCTACTTCGGCACTTTCGCCAAGTCGATGGCAGGGATCGGTGCTTTTGTTGCGTCAGAAAAAGCAATCATCGACTCACTGAAGTACAACATGCGTTCACAGATCTTCGCCAAATCGCTTCCCATGCCCATGGTGACCGGAGCACTGAAGCGACTCGAGATCCTTCAGTCGCAACCGCAGCTAAGGGAGAACCTCTGGAAAGTGGCCGGAACACTGCAGGATGGTCTGATAGCCGAGGGCTTCAACATCGGCAGCACCGAGTCGCCGGTGACACCGGTCTACTTCAGCGGATCGCTACCGGAAGGAACCAATATCGTCATCGACCTGCGTGAAAATCATGCTATCTTCTGCTCCATCGTGGTTTACCCGGTGGTACCGAAAGGGGTGCTGATGCTGCGTCTGATTCCCACTGCGTCGCACACACTGGCGGATGTGGAACGTACCATCGAGGTGTTCAAGCTGATCAAGCAGAACCTGGCGGAAGGCAAGTACCAGTCGGAAGAGATGCGCTCCATGTCGGTCAACACCTAATTTCCCCACCGCAGAAACCAGCTTCCTCACAGAAAAAAAAATCAGCAGATGCTAAGAGTCAAGATACAACACAAGTACCACCTGCAGTGCACGCAATGTGGGCATGTGACACCCAACTTCTGGACCTGGTTCGATCAGGGACAGCAGTGTCCTGCCTGTGGGAGCAAGCACTCCGAGGTGTGGTACAACAGGCGCTACCAGCGTCTGAGCCGCCTCATGAAACGAAAACCCGACAGTTTCTGGCACTACTTCCCTTTCCTGCCATTGCTTCGACGACGTCATATCATCTCCCGTGGTGAGGGAGCAGTACCGGTAGAACGCTGGAACTTCCTCGAGGCATTTGCCAAAGAGAAGCATGGGTTGGATATCCGGGTGCATGTTTACCGCAGCGACCTGAACGGTGGCACCGGTACCTTCAAAGATCCGGCCGCATCGATGGCGGCAAGCCTCTTCAATGAGCTGGGCATCAAGCAATACTGCATCGCTTCCACCGGCAACTCGGCCACGGCATATGCCAGGTATCTCTCCATGGCGAATGTGAATTGCTCGGTTTTTATGCCGGAGGATACCATCAAGGCCTCCGAGGCGACCATCAGCTCCTACGGGCAGCAGGTATTCCGGGTGAAAGGTGATTATTCAAAGGCGAAAGAGATCGCAGCAGGCTATGCAAAGATACACGGCATCCTCATGTCGACCGGCAACATCGACCCCATCCGTGTGGAGGCGAAAAAGACAATGGTCTTCGAATGGCTCCGTCAGATGGAGCAGTTCCCCGATGTCTACATCCAGGCGGTGAGCGGTGGCACCGGTCCCATTGCCATCGACAAGGGGATCCGCGAGATCAGACATCTCTATCCTGAGCTGAGTAACCCCCGTTTCCTGTTGGTACAGAGCGACGGCTGCGACCCTATGGTGCAGGCATGGGAGCAGGCAGAGGCCAACGGGTTTCCCGAAGGATTCGAGAAAAACTACCCGGTGATCCTCAACCCGGCGACGGAGGTGCCGACGCTGGCCACGGGCAACCCAGGCAGTTACCCCATCATCGCAAAGCTGGTGAAACAGTCGGGCGGCACCTTTCTCCGCATGCGGGAGGCGAAGCTGGTGGCGGTGGGCAAGCTGACCGCCTACGAACAGAAGGTGATCCCCGGTCCCGCTTCGGCGGTCTGTCTTGCAGGCTTTTTCATCGCCCTGCAAAAGCATCTGATCAAGGATGGCGAAACGGTACTGATCAACCTTGGTGAAGGGCCCAACCGGGCTCCACTCTTCCTGGAACAGATGATATACACCTCACACAACGTGAGCAACGTGGAGGAGTGTGCCCCCCACTCCATTGATGACTATCGCACTCAGCTCTGGAACGATGTGCTGGAATAAGAGGAGATCCCGATTTATAGTCGGGTCAGTTAAAAATAAACATATGCCTTCCAACCCCATCATATGGATCACGGGCGCCTCCTCCGGCATCGGAGAGGCAACGGCCTACCGGTTTGCTGGGGAGCAGGCCAGCCTGATCCTCACCGCCAGGCGCGCTGAGCGGCTGGCTGAGGTACAGCAGGAGTGCATCCGCCTGGGGGCCCGATGCGAGGTACTCCCCTGTGACCTCTCCAACCTGAGCGGGCTTGACACCCTAACCGACCAGGCAGTGGCTCTCTTCGGCAGAATCGACATCGCCTTTCTCAACGCCGGCATCAGTCAGCGGTCAACGGTACTGGAGAGCACCCCCGAGGTTACACGCAGGATCATGGCGCTCAACTTCTTTTCCCCGACGATGATCGCACGGCGGCTGCTACCCTCGATGATTGCACAGGGGGGCGGCACCATCGCCGTCACCACCAGCATCGCCGGCCGTTTCGGCTTCCCGCTGCGCTCTGCCTACGCCTCCTCCAAGTTTGCGCTCTACGGCTTCTTCGAGACGCTGCAGGCTGAGTATTACGCCGACAAGATCCGCGTGGTGATGGTTTGTCCCGGCAGGGTGAAAACAGCGATCTCCCTCAACGCGCTGGATGCCAACGGCTCAACGCACGACAGGATGGATGAGGGGCAGCAGAATGGGATCACCGCCGACAAGGCTGCCCGCAAGATCGCGGGTGCAATAAAAAAACAGAAACCGGAAGTGCTGGTGGGCGGTCCAGAGTTGCTGATGGTCTATATCAAACGGTTCCTGCCCTCACTCTCGCGCAAGCTGGCACGCCGCATCAACGCCACCTGACCGCTCTATCCTTCGCAATCTTATTCATTCATTTCCAATTTATCAAGAAAAATGGACCAACCCTACAACATCGCCGGAATCCAGCAGGTCGGCATCGGAGTAGAAAATCTCTACGAAGCCTGGAAGGATTACATCGACCTGTTTCAAATGGACATCCGCATCCTGGAGGACAATAAAATCGCAGAGCTGATGCTGCCCTATACCGGCGGGAAACCGCAACGGCGTCATGCCGTCATCGCGGTCAACATGCAGGGCGGAGGTGGATTCGAGGTGTGGCAATATGCCGAACGCAAACCTCAGCCACTCGCTTTTGAGCTGCAGATGGGCGACCTGGGGGTGCTGGTCTGCAAGATCAGGAGCAGGGATGTAGCCCGTGCATTTGAGGCATTCTCGCACAACCCCAAGGCAAAAGTTGTGGGCGGACTGAGCAACAGCATCGACGGCAGTCAGACCTTTTTCCTGCAAGATCCCTACAGAAACCTCTTCCAGGTGGTAGAGGATGACTATCTCTTCAAGGATGAAGGGCGCCTTACCGGCGGTGTGGCAGGTGTCACCATCGGCGTTACCAATATTGAACGGGCGATGACCGTCTACCGCGATATCCTGGGTTACGACACGATCCTGGCCGATGAAACCGGCCTCTTCCCCGATTTTGCGAGACTGCCTGCAGGAGATGGGCTATTCCGGAGAAGGCTACTGGGTCACTCACAACCAAGAAAAGGGAGCTTCAGTGAGCTGTTCGGCCCTTCCCGCATCGAGCTGGTACAGGCTCTGGGGCGCACCCCGCGGAGACTCTACGAAGGTCGCTTCTGGGGTGACCCGGGCTTTATACAGGTATGCTTCGACATCCGCAACATGGAGGCATTGGGTAAGCACTGTGCGGCAGTGGGACATCCTTTCACAGTGGATACCACCCAACAGTTCAGAGAGGGCAGCTCGTTCGACATGGGTGATGCAGCGGGTCAATTCGCCTATATCGAAGATCCGGACGGTACGCTGATCGAGTTCGTGGAGACCCACAAGATACCACTGGTAAAGAAGCTGGGGCTGAGCATCAACCTGCAAAACAGGGATCCGGAGAAACCGCTCCCCCGCTGGATGCTGAAGGCACTGAGCCTGATGCGGGTGAAACCGGAGCACCTCTGACACAATATTTCCGCCCTTTTTCAGTTATAGCAACAATGGAAAAAGGGCGGTTTCTTTTGTGGATGATGATCTGCTGCTGCATGCCGCAGCTGCGGGCGCAGTGGGATGCACCGGTGAGCCGTTACTGGACGGTGAAAGGGCACTACAACCCTGCCTTTGCCGGTGGAAGCGGAGCAATCGATGCGTCGGCCCTCTACCGCTACCAATGGGCCGGCATCCAAAATGCCCCGCAACGGGTAATCCTCAGCGGCCATATGCCGGTCTATTTTTTGAACAGAGAACACGGAGTCGGGGTAACCGGCTACAGTCTCACCGCTGGCAGACTACGCAACAACCTGCTGGCAGCACAGTACAGCTACATCCTCCCCACCCGCGATGGGAAGCTTCACTTCGGTTTGCAGGCAGGGATCCTCAATCTCGCATTCGATGAGGGAAGCGGGCGCATCAGCGAAGAAGAGAACGAGGGAGCCCAACCCATCTACCTTGCCGACGGAGTGAAGCAGCAGTTGGCTGACCTTGGTGCCGGCATCGCCTGGCAGAATCACAACGGATACGCCGGGCTGTCGCTTCTCCACCTGAACAAACCCGGGTTCCACACACTGAACGACACGCTCGACCTGCAATCCGACTCGCTGAAAACTTTCATACCCCGTACCATTCATTTGATGGTGGGATACAATATCCGGCTGTTTCATTCGTTATCTATAGAGCCAATGGGTTGGGTACAAACCGGCAACGGCACCACACGGGTGCAAACCACACTCCGTGCCGTGGTTGCCAATAGATATTCCGGAGGTGTTTCCTGGCGTTCCAACGACGGGATCAGCCTCTTCGCCGGCATTCTGATCGATGGCATTGAGATTGGGTACGGGTACGACAGACATACCCACGGCATGGGCAAGGCGAGCCGGGGCAGCCATGAAATATCGCTGCGATACCGTTTCCCGGCCGGACAGCTACAACCGAAACGACAACCGCAAAAGAGCATCCGGTTGTTATAACGCTCTTGGTTCTTGGTTCTTGGCTCTTGGCTCTTGGCTCTTGACTAGCAAGATCGTAGCGAAGTGAAACAGATAAAAGCTGACAACAGAAAAAAAATGAAGCAATATTTCCTTTTCCTCTCACTCTCACTGCTGGCGATCTCCTGCGGACGTCCGGGGATCGGCAGCATGGGGGGCGAGCTGACCGGTGTACCGGTAGGGAAGGTGTGGGATGAGCCCACGCCCTACAACATGGTACTGGTCTCCCGTGGATCCATTATCATGGGCCCTGGCGAACTTGACTCACTCTGGGGCATCACCATCCCCACGCGGGGTGTCTCGGTCGACAACTTCTGGATGGACGAGACCGAGATCACCAACTCGCAGTACAAACAGTTTGTCTATTGGGTACGCGACTCCATCATCCGCGAACGGATGGCCGACCCGCGCTATGCGGGCGACGACTTTTATAAGATCACCGAAGATGAATACGGTGATCCCGTCACCCCGCGCCTCAACTGGTCTGTCCCCATCCCCTGGAGCCGCAACACCGAAGAGGAGGAGGCAGCCATCAACAGCCTCTACGTCTCCCATCCCATCACGGGACAGAAGATGCTCGACGCCACACAGCTCAACTTCCGCTACGAATGGTTCGATGCGGCGGAGGCAGCCCGGCAGCAGCGCCACCTCAGCCGTGTGCAGGGAGCAGCCACAGCGGGAGACAATACCGCTGCAGCTGAAACAGTGATGATCTCCAAGGATACTGCTTATGTTGATTTTGAGGGCAGAATCATCAACGAAACCATCACCCGCCCCCTGAGCAGCCTCTACGACTTCGTCCACACCCGCATCGTCAACATCTACCCCGACACCACCTGCTGGGTGAACGACTTCCCCAATGCCAACAACGAGGTCTATATGCGCAACTACTTCTCCCATCCCGCCTATGCCCACCATCCGGTGGTGGGCGTCACCTGGGATCAGGCCACCGCCTTCTGCGAGTGGCGCACCATGTTCCTGCGGCGGAGCATCACCAGAGAAGGGGTGCAGATCGAGAAATACCGACTTCCCACCGAGGCGGAATGGGAGCTGGCGGCGCGCAATGCCAACAGCGACAGTCGCTACCCTTGGGAAACGGGTGATGGGAAGAGTGATCCCGGCTGCTACCAGGCCAACTTCAACCCGGGCGAGGGCGCCTATGCAGCGGACAACCATCTGATCCCGGCACGGGTGAGGAGCTTTAAGCCGAACCAGTTCGGGTTGTATGATATGGCAGGTAACGTGGCAGAGTGGACTTCTACCGCCTACAGCGGCTCCGGCCTCGAGCTGATGAACGACCTCAACCCGGAGTACCGCTACAATGCCTTGAAGGAAGACCCGGAGATACTGAAGCGCAAGGTGGTGAAAGGGGGCTCCTGGAAAGACAACGCCACCTTCATCCGTTCCGATATGCGTGACGCCGAATACCAAAACAGAGGCCGCTCCTACATTGGATTCCGTTGCGTGAGAACACAGGTGGGAGGAGGAAAATAAACCCAAACCTGAAAACAGACCCTGATATGAATGCATACAAGAAATATACAAACAGGCTGGAACAGTTCCTGCAAACCGGGCGTGGAAAACGCTTCATCAATTTTGCCTACAGCTTCGGTGCGGCCATCGTGATCCTGGGCGCCATGTTCAAGCTGCTGCACTTCCCCTTCGGCAACGAGATGCTCTTTATCGGGATGGTGACCGAGGTGTGCGTCTTTATCATCTCCGCCTTCGACACGCCGGTACGCGATTATCCCTGGGAGCAGGTGTTCCCGGTGCTCGCCTCGCAGAACCCGGAGGAGCATCCCGATTTCAACGGGGATACTTTCCGCCCTGCAACGGCTGTCGCCACTCCAGCCGGCGGGACACAGGAGACCGCCTTCCACGACCGGCAACCGGCCACTGACAGCGGCGCAGACATCTCCCGTGAACTGACCGGTCACACGGAAGAGTACAACAAACAGATGGAGCAACTGAACAGCACGCTGGCGGGCCTCAATGCGCTCTACGAGGTACAGCTGAAGAGCATCAGCGGACAGATCGACACCATTGAGCAGATCAACCGGGGACTGCAACGGCTGAAGAGCACCTATAGCGACACCATTCCCGACGGCACGGTGATCGGCCGCGAGACAGAACGAATGGCGGCACAGCTCCGCGAGCTGAACGACGCCTATGCACGCATGCTGCAGGCGATGACCGTGAACAGGGGCGGCAACAGCACTGCCTCTCAACCATAATTCATTCCTACAAATGGCAGTCAACAGTCCCAACTCCCCCCGTCAGAAAATGATCAACCTGATGTACCTGGTCTTCATCGCGATGCTGGCCCTCAACGTCCCGGTGGAGGTGCTCGACGGCTTCGGGGTGGTGGATGAGCGGCTCGGCGAATCGTCGCAGACCATGCAGGAGCGCAACCGGCTGATCATGGAGGAGCTCACTGCCTACCGCGCCGCGAACCCGGAGAAAGCGGGAGCGTGGACCGACAAAGGGCTGCGGGTGCACAGCATGAGCGACTCGCTTACGCAATACATTCAGGATCTGAAACAACAGATGGTGCGGGAGGCGGACGGGAAGCGGGGCGACATCCGTCGCTTCCGGCACAAGGACGACCTGGAGGCCGCCGCGGTGGTGATGCTCTCTCCCCTGCGGGGTGAGGGAAAGAAGCTGCGAAGCGCCATCGACCGCTACCGTGAGCAGCTGATGGCGTGGGTGGAGGATCCGTCGCGCCGCGCCCTGATCGCCCGCAACCTTTCCACGGATGCCCGCTCCGGCGGCAGGAGCTGGGAGGCGTCGCTCTTTGAGCAGATGCCGCTGGCGGCAGCCGTCACGCTGCTCACCCAGATTGAAAACGACATCCGTCTCTCGGAGGGAGAGGCGCTGGCATCGCTCCTCCAGAGTGTGGACAGGGGTGACTTCCGGCTGAACAGACTCAACGCCTGGCTGATCCCCGAGTCGGAGACGGTACTGCAGGGCGGAAGTTACAATGCACGGGTGATCCTCGCGGCGGAGGACAGCACTCACCGTCCACACATTGTGGTACAGGGTCATGCCCTGACAGCCGGCGACGATGGCTCCTTCTCGCTGCCGGCACCGCACAGCGGCACCTTCCCGGTGGAGGGGTATGTGGAGATGACCGGCAGCGACGGCAGCATCACCCGGCGCGACTTCCGGAGCAGCTATACAGTTATTGAGCCGATGGCCACCGTTGCCCCTACGCTGATGAACCTGCTCTATGCCGGCATCGACAATGAAATCAGCATATCGGTGCCGGGTGTCGCACCGCAGGAGGTGAGCGCCGTGATGACCAATGGCACGCTCAGCCGCCGCGGCAACCTCTGGGTGGCCCGTCCCTCGTCTGCCGGCACGGAGGCGGTCATCACCGTCTCCGCCCGCAGGACGGGTGGTGAGGCACGCAGGGTGGCAACACACTCCTTCCGGGTACGCACCCTCCCCGACCCCACCCCCTATATCGAGTACCGCGATGCCGAGGGCAACAGGGTGATACGCAAGGGAGGCAGCATCCCGAAGGGAGCACTGCTGCAAAGCGCGGGCCTCAAAGCCGCCATTGACGACGGCATCCTCCACGTACCTTTTCAGGTGAAAAGCTTTCGCACCGTCTTCTTTGATTCCATGGGCAATGCCATCCCAGAGGTATCCGATGGCGGCCGCTTCTCGGAGCGACAGCGGGAGAAGATCCGGCGGCTCACCCGTGGCAGTTACTTTTACATCTCCGGCGTGCGCGCCGCCGGCCCCGATGGTACGGAGCGCGAAATTGCGGTGATGGAGGTGAGAGTGAATTGATTAAAAAGCTGTAAGCTGATTGCCGGCAGCTGAACACTAAAAAGATATGACAACCAGGACAATATTTATTCTA
>JAHDQF010000072.1 GCA_018433945.1 Proteiniphilum sp.
ACTAATGGAACCAGTCCGCCGTTGGTTCTTCACACAAAATACAAAAAATGAGAATGATAAAAACGAATAATTAACAAGAAATCTGCATATGCGCTAAACAACTTTAGCTTTTACGCTACTGCGGAAATTAGTACAACATCACAAAGATAATGAAAATTGAGGAACTAAATCATGACCTTATAAAACCTGCCATACCGTAAACCCATTTTAGTGACTCAGTAAATTTTTGTATAACAACCCGAAAAGGTCAACATTTTTCAGTGAAAGGGACTCAAACGCCAAAATCATCTGTTTTTTTGTGAGTTTTGACGATAATTCATTCGATTTTTTGTAATAAAACAACAATAACTCATTTGTATTTTTGTATAATTGCGCAATAACACATTTGAATTTTTGTAATTAACGTAATATATGAGTGTATCAGGTTCAGAGGTTATCCCTATTGAAGTGAAAGCGGAAGAGAATCTGCATGCCAAGAGCCTGAGATCATATGATCAAAAATACAATCCCGAAATTACACTTAGAACATCCATGTCTGATTATAGGAAAGAAGGGTGGTTAATAAACATACCTTTATATGCCCTAGGTGAAATTGATCAAATACTGGCACATCCGCACATCAACACATTAGCACATCAGCACATCAGCACATTAGTACATCAGCACATCAGCACTATAGTTTCCTGTAACGAACCCTTTTTGGTTCCACGTTGCCGAGACGCATCTTCTTATTCTCTTCATAATCACTGTAGGAACCCTCAAAATAGAATACCTCTGAATTCCCCTCGAACGCCAGGATATGGGTACAGATACGATCCAGGAACCAGCGATCGTGTGAGATCACCACGGCACATCCGGCAAAGTTCTCCAACCCCTCTTCCAGTGCACGGAGTGTGTTTACGTCGATATCGTTCGTCGGCTCGTCGAGCAGCAGCACGTTGGCGCCCGCTTTGAGCGTGAGGGCCAGATGCAACCGATTGCGTTCCCCACCCGACAGCACGCCGCAAAGCTTCTCCTGATCGGCTCCCGAAAAGTTGAACCGCGACAGGTAGGCACGGGCATTGACCTCTTTTCCGCCTACACGTACAAATTCCATGCCTCCAGAAACCACCTGGTAAACAGTCTTATCGGGATCGATCGCCTCATGCGACTGATCCACATAGGCTGTCACGACCGTCTCACCCACTTCAAATTTACCGGCATCGGGCGTCTCCATGCCCTGAATCAGGCGGAAGAGCGTGGTCTTACCCGCCCCGTTGGGTCCGATGACACCCACGATACCGTTGGGCGGCAGCGTGAAATTGAGGTTATCGAACAGCAGCTTGTCACCATATCCTTTCTTCACGCCGATGGCTTCAATCACCTTGTTCCCGAGACGGGGACCGTTGGGGATAAACAGTTCCAGCTTCTCCTCACGTTCTTTCTGATCCTGGTTCAACAGCTGTTCGTAAGAGTTCAGTCGTGCTTTCCCCTTGGCATGACGCGCTTTGGGCGCCAGGTTGATCCACTCCAACTCCCGCTCCAGTGTCTTGCGGCGTTTGCTGACCTGCTTTTCTTCCTGTGCCATCCGTTTGGTTTTTTGTTCCAGCCAGGAAGTGTAATTTCCTTTCCAGGGAATCCCTTCACCTCTGTCGAGTTCCAGGATCCAGCCGGCCACATGGTCGAGGAAGTAACGGTCGTGCGTGATACAGATCACGGTACCCTTGTACTGCTGCAGGTGTTGCTCCAGCCAGTCGATCGACTCCGCATCGAGGTGGTTGGTCGGCTCGTCGAGCAGCAACACATCGGGCTCCTGCAGCAGCAGCCGGCAAAGGGCTACACGACGCCGCTCCCCTCCCGACAGCTCGCGCACCGGTTGTTCTTCCGGGGGACAGCGGAGGGCATCCATCGCCCGCTCCAGCCGGTTGTCGATGTTCCACGCGTCGGCAGCATCCAGCTTGTCCTGCAACTCCGCCTGACGGTCGAACAGCTGGTTCATCTTCTCCTCATCCTCATAGTACTCGGGCAACCCAAATTTCATGTTGATATCTTCGTACTCCGCCAACAGATCCATAACCGGCTTCACCCCTTCCCGCACAATATCAATCACCGTTTTATCGGGATCGAGCTTCGGATCCTGCTCCAGATAACCTACAGAGAAGCTTTTGTCGGACACCACCTCTCCCTGGTACTCTTTCTCAATGCCGGCGATGATCTTCAGCAGGGTCGATTTTCCCGATCCGTTCAACCCGATGATGCCGATCTTGGCACCGTAAAAGAAAGAGAGGTAGATATCCTTCAACACCTGCTTGTGGGGCGGGAAAGTCTTGCTCACCCCCACCATGGAAAAAATAATCTTCTTATCGTCTGACATTGACACTATTTTTATTGTTGTTTTTTATTTTGACAGAGCGGAATCCGGAAAGCAGAAGAACCATTCTCCGGCTTTACCACTTCTAAATCAACTTCTTCACGCTGATCCCCCAAAACGGAGCACAAAGATAGTGAAAAGGATGAGAAGTTGGATGCTTCACCTGTTTTTGAAATTATTCCCTACATTTGCAAAATGTTGATTACCTATTGAAACGACAGGTCTGATAATGGACAAAAATAAACCAAGTATGGAAACGTTACGCAACTTTATTGAGTATGAGATCTTCCGCATCGGGAATTACTCCTTTACCAACAGCAAGATTATCATCGTGGCACTGGTCATACTGGCCACCATGGGCATCCTCTCGGTGATCAAGAAACTGCTGTTCCGCAAGAAGATCGAGAACCGCTACGAGAGGGGTAACCTCTACGCCCTCTTTCAGATCATCAAATACCTGGTCTGGATCATCGCGATCCTGATCATTCTGGATGAGCTGGGAGTCAAGCTGAACGCACTCCTGGCCGGATCAGCCGCACTGCTGGTAGGCCTCGGTCTCGGCTTGCAGAGCACTTTTAACAATTTTGTCTCGGGCATCATCCTTCTGTTTGAGGGATCGATCCGCGTGGGTGATGTGCTGGAGATTGATGATGACGTGGTGCAAATCGAGTCGATTGGCCTGCGCACATCGAAAGCAATCGACCGCGACTACATCTCGGTGATCATCCCCAACTCACTGATCACCTCCAACAAGGTTGTCAACTGGAGCCACCAGGAGCGTAAAACACGGTTCCGCATCAAAGTGGGAGTGGCTTATGGCAGTGATGTGGACCTGGTGATTAAAGTGCTCAGGGAATGTGCTCTGGACCACAAGGATATCACGGACAAATCTTCCGTGATGGCACGGTTCGTCGATTTCGGCAGCTCCTCCCTCGACTTTGAACTGCTCTTCTTCAGCGACAACGTGTTTCGCATCGAAAACGTGAAATCGGACATACGCAAGGTCATCAATGAGAAGTTTATTGAACACAACATTGCCATCCCTTTCCCCCAGCTCGATCTGCATTTGGTCTCAGACAAGACCGGTTACGTCGACCAGATGAGGGAGATGAAGCGTGGTGTGAACCTCAAAGAGTGAGGCACCCACAGTTGAACGCTTTCTGGAAGTGATGTAGCTGGGCGGCGAAAGCCGGGTTTACGGATCCTATACCGCTTTTGATTAGAAATCTCATTTTTACCGTTTTTTGGCGAAATAATTTCGTTAAAAAGAAAAGATTTAGTATTTTTGTAACGGAAACAGTAAGATGGTTTTTAGGATCGTTTTCGATAATCATTATGAACATGATGCAACAAAAAAAATGTTTTCTTCATCGTCCGGAAACGACTTTGTATATAAATGAACACTTATACTTCTAACAATATAAAATTCAATAAAGTATGATTAAAGTAGGTATTAACGGATTTGGTCGCATCGGACGCCTGGTGTTCCGTGCAGCGCAAAACAGAAATGATATCCAGGTAGTGGGTATCAACGACTTGCTCGATGTAAATTACATCGCTTATATGTTAAAATACGACACCATCCATGGCCAGTTCAACGGATCGGTTGAGGTGAAAGATGGCAACCTGGTTGTAAACGGAAACAGCATCCGCGTTTCTGCAGAACGAAACCCGGCCGACCTGAAGTGGGATGCCATAGGTGCTGAATATGTAGTGGAATCCACCGGTCTCTTCCTCTCAAAGGACAAGGCTCAGGGCCACATTGATGCAGGTGCCAAATATGTGGTGATGTCTGCTCCCTCTAAGGATGACACCCGCATGTATGTTTGCGGTGTGAACGAAAAGACCTACACCAAGGGCGAACAATTCGTTTCCAACGCTTCCTGCACCACCAAC
The DNA here is from genome assembly GCA_018433945.1 of Proteiniphilum sp. Lineage (GTDB taxonomy): Bacteria > Bacteroidota > Bacteroidia > Bacteroidales > Dysgonomonadaceae > Proteiniphilum. The sequence goes on from JAHDQF010000072.1 coordinate 4,247, forward strand.
TGTCTGGCACCCATCACCAAAGTACTGCACGACAAATTCGGTGTCCTCGAAGGACTGATGACCACTGTTCACTCAACGACCGCTACACAAAAGACCGTTGACGGCCCTTCATCAAAAGACTGGAGAGGCGGTCGTGCAGCTTCTGCCAACATCATCCCCTCCTCTACCGGTGCTGCAAAGGCGGTAGGCAAGGTGATCCCCGAACTGAACGGCAAGCTGACCGGTATGTCGATGCGTGTTCCCACCCTCAATGTATCTGTGGTTGACCTGACCGTACGTCTGGCCAAGGAAACCACCTACGCTGAGATCTGTGCCGCCATGAAGGAAGCTTCTGAAGGTGAATTGAAAGGGATCCTCGGTTATACCAATGAAGACGTGGTATCAAGCGATTTCATCGGTGATGCTCGCACATCTATCTTCGACGAAAAAGCAGGAATCCAATTGAGTCCTACTTTTGTGAAGGTGATCAGCTGGTATGACAACGAATGGGGTTATTCCAACAAGGTGCTCGACCTGATTGCGCACATGGCAAGCGTAAACAATGCATAATGAACGATATTCGGTATCGATTTACACAAATAAAAAGTGTCTCTGAAAAAGAGACACTTTTTATTTGTGTATGCTGAAATGATGCCGAGCATACCGTGCAGAGTTTTTATTCCGGATGAATGGATTCTGTCGGACAGACATCTGCACAAGCACCACAGTCGGTACACAACTCAGGATCAATTACATATATATCACCTTCAGCGATTGCATCTACCGGACATTCATCAATACATGTCCCGCAAGCAATGCAACTATCATCAATTACGTAAGCCATAATGAATAATTAGTTTAATTAATTTAAATGGATATCAAATTGTTGCTGCAAAGGTAGAAAGTTTTTTCAATAATGGAAAAAGATTGCAGAGATCTTTCAAATCCCCCATACAATATCCCATGGTCAGAGACGTTTTAAAGAGGTATGAAACGAGCATTTAAACCGTTTGCACCCATGTTGATGACTAAAAGCAAGTTCTATATCTCATTGTTGCTGCTATCCCTATGTAACGGCACTCACGCCCAGCATCATAAACTACAGCATCGTCCCCATGCCGACCAGCAGCTCTTTCACCTGGGGTTTACCATCGGACTGCATACCCAGGATCTGATTCTTACACATTCCGGATACCGGAACGAGAACGACGAGGTCTGGTTTTCAGAAATACCCGATTATTCACCCGGCTTTACGGTGGGAATGATTGGTGATTATCGCCTCTCCAGGAATCTGAATTTACGGCTGCTCCCCACACTCAACCTGGGCAGCAAAAGCTTTCTCTTTCGGGAACAGTCATCGGGAGAAGAGTTTGCCACCACCATCCGGAATAACTATATCACTCTCCCGCTTCACCTAAAGATTTCCACTGCCCGTATCAACAACTTCAGGCCCTACTTCCTGCTGGGTGGTTATGGGAGTATGGAGCTTGCCTCGCAGAAGAATAAGGCTGTTCGACTAAAACCGTTCGACACAGGAGTGGAGGTTGGCACCGGATGCAGCTTTTATCTCCCCCTCTTCACAATCTCACCCGAGGTGAAATTCAGCTTCGGACTGACCGATCTGCTGGAGAGAGAACGCACTGATTTGAAAGATGAAGAGCTGTTGAAATATTCCCGTTCTCTCTTAAAGGCAACCCAACGGATGATCACCCTCAGTTTTCATTTCGAATAGCCTTTTGCCGATCACGAAAGAGTGCGCTATAGGTTTTTCTGTTGCGCAGATAATAAGCGATCAGGATGCTTCTCCGGTATTCGCCCGGCAGCAGTGTTTTCTTTGTCAGCAGCAGATTCTCCTCTCTTTTCTCCCGATAGGATCGTCTCATCAGCAAGAAATCACGGTAAGCCTCTACTACCGCAATACTGCTTTTCACTTTCCCCTGCATGAGAAGATGCAGCAATGCCAGCAAGTCGAACACAAGTCGTATGGCGTATGTGAGTAAGAGCCTCTTTCCGGGCATGTTCTTATAGAGCATCAGCAGGTTATTGCGAAAATTAAGGTAAAGTTTGCGTGGATTCTCCTTGCCCAATGATGCCCCTCCCACGTGATAAACGACCGAGGAAGGGACACAAACAACCCCCCTGCCCCGGGCGTTGAGCCGCCAGCAGAGGTCGATCTCCTCCATGTGTGCAAAGAAGCGACTGTCAAAGCCGCCTGCGGCCATGTAATCACTTTTTCTGATACAGAGGCAGGCTCCTGTAGCCCAAAAAACAGGCAACACATCCCTGTATTGTCCAAAATCCTCTTCCACTCTATCCAGGATCCGTCCCCTGCAAAAGGGATACCCGTAACGGTCAAGCAAGCCACCAGCAGCTCCGGCATACTCAAAATGACTCCTCTGATGAAAGGAACGGATAGTGGGCTGCACAGCAGCCGTTTCCGGATGATCATCGAGGTAAGAGACCAGTGGAAGGGTCCAGCCGGGGGTGGTCTCCACATCGGAATTCAGCAGAATCACATATTCTGAATCAACCTGTTGTATTGCCTTGTTGTAGCCCTCAGCGAATCCATGATTCTGATCAAACAGAATCAACTCCAGATCAGGAAATTGATTCTGTAAAAAAGTTATGGAACCATCGGTAGACCCGTTATCGGCCACCACCACCGTACACGCTTCACTTTTGGTATGTGCCGTCACTGAGGGCAGAAACTGTTTCAACAGTTTTTTCCCGTTCCAGTTCAAAATTATAACCGATGTTTTTACCATATTATTAGCTGTTAGCTTTAAGCTTTAAGCTGTTAGCTGTTAGCTTTAAGCTTTAAGCTGTTAGCTGTAAGCTTTAAGCTTATAGCTTATCGCTTATTGCAGACCGCTTGAATTTCCACAAGTTATGCGACCAGAGATAATATGCCGGTGCGCGCAACACTGTTTTTTCAAGCGATCGCATGTATCTCTCCGTGACGGCATGTTCTTTCTCGGAAGAAGCATCTGATGAGAGTAGAACAAAGCGACCACGATAAAAACCCCGTTTGACCTTCTCAATATCCAGGTAAAGCACAGGGAGTGAAAGGGAACGGGCAATCTTCTCCATGCCGGTCTGCACGGGAGTATCCTGGTTCAGGAATGTTGTCCAGTACTTGTCTGAGACCCTCGGCGGACGCTGATCGGTAAGGAAACCCACCACGATTGTATGGCCCTCTTTCCTCTTCTGGATTAGTTTGCGCAAGACACTCCTCTTTTCTATCGGATATGAACCAAACCGGCTCCTGATCTCGTAAAAAAGTTGATCAAATGAAGTAGAATGAAGTTGTTTGTATACCAACCCTCCCTCTACTCCAGGCATGAGATGCAACACGATGGATGGCACCCACTCCCAGTTGCCATAATGACCGAGACACATCAGAGAAGAGCTGCCACTCTGTGTCAACTCATTCAACAATTCCGGATTATCGAAATGCATGCGTTGCTTCATTTCATCTTCTGACATGCGCAAGATCTTCACCGTCTCCACGAAATAGTCGCACAGATGGTGATAGTACTCTTTTTCCAGGGTAACGATCTCACGGATCGCTTTATTGGGGAAAGCGTTGTGCAGGTTCTTTCGTACCATCTTTCGCCTGTACCTTGCCAGATGATAAACTACCGGAAAAAGAAGATCTGAGAAAAAGTAGAGCACCGAAAAAGGGAGCATTGCAATCAACTTAGCAATCGCTATCAACATTCTGGCACCCAAATCATCTTTTTGTTTCCTCGCCATCAGAATAATGCTTTCATGGCCATCTCCTCATCGTTGTACTCGCCAATCGTCACCTCAGTGATCCTGTTGACCAGCGACGCATCGTAATCGGCATACAATTTTACATAATTTTCAGTGAAGCCATGCATCTTACCCCCCTTTTTTGTATGTTCAAAGAGTACTTTCCTGCGTAAACCCTGTTGTGATGCATAAAAACGATGTAACTTCTCATCAGAGATATCAAGCAACATCTTACTGCGTGCATGCTTTTTCCCGGGATCAACAGCATAATCAATTTGCAATGCCTGCGTACCGGGACGCTCCGAATAGGTAAAGACATGTAGTTGTGAGATGTTGAGCGACTCAATGAAACGCTTGCTCTCCTCATAGTAGTCATCGGTTTCGCCTCTCACTCCAACAATCACATCTACTCCTATAAAGGCGTGCGGTAGAATCGTTTTGATCATCTCCACCTTATGCCGGAAGAGAGCGGTATCATACTTGCGTTTCATTAACCGCAACACAACATCCGACCCTGCCTGCAGTGGCATATGAAAATGAGGTGCAAAACGGCGGGAAGAGGCGACGAAAGAGATGATCTCATCGGTCAACAGATTCGGCTCAATGGAGGATATACGGTATCGCTCTACCCCTTCAACCTGATCAAGAGCATGCAGCAGATCGATAAAAGACTCCTTCGTGGTACGGCCGAAGTCACCGATATTGACACCGGTAAGGACAATCTCCTTGCCTCCCTCCCGGACTACCTGCTCAGCCTGCTTCACCAGCCCGGCGATGGAGCCGTTGCGGCTTCTGCCCCTGGCAAAGGGGATGGTACAGAAAGAGCAGAAATAGTCACACCCATCCTGCACCTTCAGAAAGTAACGGGTGCGGTCATCGGCAGACAAGGAAGGGACGAAAGAGCGAATACGGTGCGTTTTGGAGGTGACCACCTCACCCTTTTCCTTTTTTTGAAGATCATCCAGGTACTTTACCAGATCCAGCTTCTGTTCTGCACCCAGCACAAGGTCAACTCCCTCAATCCGGGCAATTTCTTCCGGCTTGAGTTGTGCATAACAACCTGTTACGACCACAAATGCGGAAGGGTTCTCCTGAATTGCCTTACGGATGGCCTGTCGCCCTTTCTTGTCGGCCAGCTCGGTCACGGAGCAGGTGTTGATCACACAGATATCAGCTTGTTGACCTTTTCTGGCACGGGTTACACCTGAGCTGAGCAGTTGCCTGCCTATCGAGGAGGTCTCGGCAAAGTTCAGTTTGCAACCCAGGGTGTAGTAAGCTGCTGTCTTATTTTGAAAAAATGTTTGATCGATCATATTCTTGAAATGTCAGGTAAAGGTCGGCTATGAATGACCTCCTGAACAGCTATCTCCTCCTTTTTATGAATCTCAAGGCACAAAATTACAATTTTTATTGCCATTTCAACCCCTGTTTGTTTTGTTAACTGAATTACAGGTTGTATTTTTGCACACAATAAGCATAAATGGGCAAGATGATCCAACAAAATTTCATCCAACTATACGAAGAGAGCTTCAAAAAAAACTGGGAGCTACCTGCCCTGAGCGACTACAAGGAAAAGAGAAGCTACAGCTACGGCGAACTGGCTCGTGAGATTGCACGATTGCATCTGCTTTTCAGGGAACTTGGAATTGAGAAAGGAGATAAGATCTCTCTTATTGGCAAGAACCACTCCTCCTGGTCGATCCTGTTTATGGCAACCATCACCTATGGGGCTGTCATCGTACCCATACTCCATGAGTTCAATCCGGAAAGTATGGAAGAGATCATCTCTCATTCAGATTCACGGTTGGTGTTCGTGAACGAATCGCTCTGGAGTAAACTGAACCAGGAGCATATCAAGCTCCCTGTACTGGAAATCCCCACCTTTTCATTGCTAAAAGCTGAAGATGAGATGGTGAAGGAGGTCATCAGCTCACTCGATGAAATTTTCGCCCGTCACTATCCGAATGGATTTACAAGGGAAGATATTCGCTATGCCGATGTGAACAACGACGAGGTGATCTGCATCAACTACACATCCGGGACCACTGGTTTCAGTAAGGGTGTGATGCTTACCGCCAACAACTTCGCCGGAAATGTTACATACGCCCACAAGCTGAATCTGCTATTTAGGGGTGAAAGGAATCTGGCTTTCCTCCCCCTGGCACATGCCTACGGTTGCACTTTTGATTTTCTCTATGCACTCTCCGCTGGAGTACACTGTACCCTGCTGGGGGCGATACCCTCTCCTCAAAATCTTATCACAGCACTGCAGGAGGTAAGACCCGCTTTAATTATCACTGTACCGCTAATCCTCGAAAGGATATATCAGAAGAAAATTCAACCCATCCTCGATAAACCGATGGTCAGGCTGTTGATGAAGATCCCCGGGATTAACAAGCTGATCCTTTCAAAGATCAAAAAATCGCTGATCCACGCCCTCGGAGGTAATTTCAGGGAGGTAATTATCGGGGGTGCCGCCTTGAATGGGGAGGTAGAGGCCTTTTTTCACAAGATGAAGTTTCCATTCACCGTGGGATACGGCATGACAGAGTGCGCCCCACTTATCTCTTATGATCATCATGATGAGTTTGTTCCCACCTCCTGCGGTTCTGTTTTGGATGGGATCATGGAGGCACGCATCGACTCGCCCGACCCGGAAAAAATAGCGGGGGAGATACAGGTACGCGGGGAAAATGTGATGAAAGGGTACTATAAGAATCCGGAGGCAACAGCGGAAGCTTTCACCGATGATGGATGGCTGAAAACGGGCGATTCAGGCATTATGGTGGGAAAACGACTGTTCATCAAGGGAAGAATCAAAACAATGTTGTTGACAGCCAGTGGACAGAATATCTATCCTGAAGAGATCGAATCGAGGCTGAATAATTTGCCTTATGTAGCTGATAGTGTGGTGATTTTACGCGATTCACGACTGGTTGCACTGGTCTATCCCGATATGGCTGCAATCAATGCTGATCAGATCACACCTGAAAAACTTGATGCAATCATGCAGGAAAATAGGGTGACCCTCAACAAGTCGGTCGCCCACTACGAGAAGATTAGCGCCATTGAGTTGATAGACAATGAATTTGAAAAAACACCCAAAAAGAGCATCAAGCGTTTTCTCTATGGTTGAGAATTGTTGCAACCAATGATGGCAACCTCCTCCCCGAAAAAAAAGAAACGGCTTCCATTCATTTAGCATTATTTAACCATAAAAATCTTTACAAAACATGTTATACAACATGTTTTTGCTGTAAATTTGCACCGTCTTTGGAAATCAATTTTATTTATCGTTTAAAATTATTAAAGAATGAAAAAAGTATTGTTATTGGTTGCCGTAGTAGCAACATTGGGTTTGGCTTCTTGCAACAATGCTCAGGTTCAGGCAGAAAAAGCCAGACAGGACAGTCTTGCTGAAGTTGCTCGCCTCGACAGCATTGCAAAAGCTCAGGCCGACAGCATCCAGGCTGTTATTGAAGCTGCAGAAGCGGCTGCCGCTGATAGCCTTGGTGAAGTTGCAGAGGAAGCTGCCGCTTTAACAAATCAGTAAGCTGAAGCGACACCTGTTCTGTATTGCCATCCCACCCGGGATGGCTTTTTTTTTTGTTTGCAGGATATCAAATCAAATATCGTAACTTTGTGCTTTGTTGAACGAATTTTAAGTCATATGAGACATAATTTCATGTTTGTATTCCTGTTGTTGCTGCTTTCCACAAGCTGCAACCAAAAAGCCAATACTTATTTTGAAAAAAAACTCACTTTCCCCAACTTCGTCACTTCTGACCAAAAGGTGAAACTGGCAGCATATATTGTGCCCACTCAGCAACAATATGAATGGCAGCAGCTTGAATTGACCGCTTTTATTCATTTTGGGATGAATACTTTCACCGGACGCGAATGGGGCGATGGGAGTGAGGATCCCGCGCTGTTTAACCCCACCGATTTCAATGCCGAACAATGGGTATCCATATTGCAACAGGCCGGTTTTAAAATGATCATCCTCACCGCCAAGCATCACGATGGCTTTTGTCTTTGGCCCACCGAGACCACCTCTCATTCGGTAGCAGCCTCACCCTGGCGCAATGGTCAGGGTGATGTGGTGCGCGAAGTGAAAGAGGCGTGCGATAAGTATGAGATGAAGTTCGGTCTCTACCTCTCTCCCTGGGACCGGAATGCAGCCACATATGGGGATTCACCAAAGTACAATGACTTCTTTGTAAGACAGCTGACTGAACTGCTCACACAATATGGCGAAGTGCATGAGGTCTGGTTTGATGGTGCCAATGGAGAAGGACCCAACGGGAAGAAACAGGAGTATGACTGGGTTCGTTTTTATCATGTGATTGACAGTTTACAGCCACGAGCAATAAAAGCAAATATGGGAGATGATGTGCGCTGGGTGGGCAACGAAAACGGAATGGGAAGGGAGACGGAATGGAGTGTGACACCCCTTTATCCCGAAATCAGCGAATCAATCAGAATGGAAAATGAGCGACTGAAAATCTCCGCCACGTCGGAAGATCTGGGCAGCAGAGAACTGATCACCGAAGCCAAGACGCTTTACTGGTATCCCTCTGAGGTTGATGTATCGATTCGTCCCGGTTGGTTTTACCACCCGGAGGAGGATGATCAGGTGAAGAGCCTGTCACAGCTGGTTGATATTTATTTCCATTCAGTGGGTATGAACTCGGTGCTCCTGCTCAATGTGCCACCCGACAGGCGTGGAAGAATTCATGAGACGGACGTGGCATTGCTTAAGCAGTTTGACCATTATCTCTCGTCACTCTTCGAAAATGAGTTGCTGACAGATGGTGAATTTGAATGGAGGGCTCGCTCAGGTGCTTCAAGGGAGTATATGGTCAAGAAAGCGGAAACAATCAACACGGTGATGCTGCAGGAGGATATCCGTAAAGGGCAACGGGTGGAATCATTCAGCGTTGAGGGCTGGATTGAGGAAGAATGGATCACGCTGGCTGAGGGCACCACCATCGGTTACAAACGGCTGCTCCGTTTTGGGGATGTAGCACCCGAAAGAATTAAGGTTACGATTCAGGGAACAAGAGATATCGCCCATATCATCAAGGTGGGAGCCTATTATGCATCCCCTCTATCAAATAATCAAAAAGAATTTCGCCTGAACGAAAAGCCCTTATAAAGGCTGCGTGCTGAATACGTAAAAAGATTGAACAAATGAAGTGGAGATTATTGTATCTTTTTTTATTGCTTACTGCAACAGTGACGGGACAGACGGCCGCTGAACTGTTCCGATCAATGCCCCCAGCACTGCTGCCGGGAGTTTCTGAGGGAAACAAAACCATGTTACTGCTGGACAGTGGCAAGACGTCGGTTCCATATGCCCTGGGTGAGATCAGCAAGATTGCGCAGGGTAAGGATTTTCTTCACATCCGCACATCTGCCGCTGGTGATCTGCAGCTCAAGCTGTTGCCTCTTTCCGGTGACTCAACGATTGTCTGCCTGGTACAAACGGTCTGTGCAGGAGTGTGCGACAGCCGGATCTCCTTTTATACCACTGGATGGGATAAACTGGATCAGGGAACCTATCTTCCTGAAATTTCAAAAGAAAATTTCTTTATTTCTCCGGAAAAAAATTCGGTTAATTACAAATATGCCGTATCTTTGCCGGACATTTATCCGATCTCGGCCAGGTTCACCAAAACAAGGACAGACCTCACACTGAAACTGCACTACAGGGAACGGCTCTCAGCGGAACAATTGGAAGAGATCAAACCCTATCTGGAATGTGATACGCTTCTCTTAAAATGGGAAAACGGCACGTTCAAAGTGAGTAATGAGTAAATAGAGACAGGCACCCGTAGTTCAATGGATAGAATACCGGATTCCGGTTCCGACGATGTGGGTTCGATTCCCGCCGGGTGTACTTTTTAGGCAGTCAAAAAAACCAGGTGGCTTGTCACCTGGTTTTTTCAATCCATTCATCCACCACCGGCAGATCATACCCCATCTCTTTGGCCTTGTTGAAATCAGCCCTGGCAGCCACCTTGTCGAACTGATCCAGACGTACCCTCCCCCGCAGGAAATAAAAGTAGGGGTTGTCGCGCTGCGTCGGCTCCACCGCCCGCAAGTCGGCTGCCGCACGGAAGGTCTGCCCTGTGTGGACATAGCACTCCGCACGGTTCAGCAGGATGCTCGGATCGGGATTGGCTTCCGATTCGATCAGTCTGGTGTAGATCTTTTCTGCTGCCTCCCAGTCATCGTCCAGCTTGAAGAGCAACGCTTTGCTCAGTTGTGTGAAGAAATGGTCCGGATCGAGCTCATTCGCCTTGCGAAAATCTGCCTCCCCCTTAGCCCGGTTGTTCTGCTCAAGGTAAAGGACTCCCCGTCTGTAATATGCCTCCACCTCCTCCGGGTAGAGGCGGATCAGGGTGTTGTAATCCTCAATCGCCTCATCATAACGCCCCATCTCGCTCAGCAGTGAGGCTCTGCGGTGCAGCACCACCTCAGGTATCGGGTTGTTTGCCAGGGCAGCGGTGAAGGAGATATAGGCATCGTCGTTGAGTCCCAGTTGCCTTTGAATGATCCCCAGGTTGAGCAACAATACAGGGTTGTTCTCGTTCACCGGATCGAGCGACATCGCACGCTGTAACGCAACGGCAGCGCTGTCGAGCCGGTCTGCTTCAATATGGCGGGCAGCACGGTCCACCCAAGCCTGGTAATCCTGTCCTGCAAGTGAAATGGCAAGCAGGAAAAAGAGTATAGTCAGTGAATAAAATTTTCTCATAGATAGAGGATATGAAGTGACGTTCTCAAGGCAAATGTAAACAAAAAATGAATATCTTTGTGTGAATCATTGTAAAATCAAAAATCAATATTCTACATGCCGGACGAAATCTTATTCACGCAGGCGGAAACCGCCACAACAGAGTCAGTAAACCAGGTCATTGAACAGTCTCCCACCGCAGCCGAACTGATTAAAAACGGACAGTTTGAAGAGCTGCTCGATCAGTTTCTCACTGGCAGCATTGACATCCTCGGAAAGCTACTGATCGCTCTGCTGATCTTCTTTCTGGGAAGATGGCTCATCAAACAAATCGACAAGGTCTTTAAGCGTATGCTCAACAGAAAGGTCGACGACATCGCATTGCGCAGCTTTCTGATGAACATCCTCAACATTGCACTGTTCGCCACGCTGATCATACTGATCATCAACATTGTAGGATCGAAGACCGTCTCACTGGCCGCCCTGATTGGTTCAGTGGGACTGGCACTGGGTCTGGCGGTGAAAGACAACCTGGCCAACTTTGCCGGTGGAGTGATGCTGCTCTTCAACAAACCTTTCAAAGGTGGGGATTACATTGAAGCACAGGGGGTGGCCGGCACGGTTCAGTCGGTGGGTATCCTCTACACCACCCTCACCACTTTCGACAACAAAACCGTCCACATTTCCAACGGTCCCCTCTCCACCGGTAACATTATCAACTACAGCACCCAGGCTACCCGTCGCGTGGATCTGACTGTGAACGTGGAATACGGATCAGATGTGGAGGAGGTGAAACGGCTACTGCTCGAAATCGCGGAGAAACATCCGCAGGTGTTGAAAGATCCCGCTCCTCTCTCCCGCATGGTGAAGATGAATGACAGCTCCATCGACTTTGTACTGAGGGTATGGACACTATCGGGTGACTTCTGGCCGGTAACGTTCGACCTGAATGAACAGGTTTACAATGCACTCAATGCCAACGGACTCAACATCCCATTCCCGCAGATGACCATACACATGGCGAAAGATTAAAATTCCGAGTTGAAGTGGAACCGAATGTTTTTGAAATCCTGCTGAGCCATCATCAGGATGTAGTTTGATTCCGCCAGGAAGACATCCCGTCCTTCCCTGTCGTACGCCATATACTGGAACTTACGCTTCTTGAAGTCGGCCAGCTGCTCGGCATCATCACTCTCAATCCAACAAGCTTTATAAAGGTTGATCGGTTCCCATCGGCACTGTGCCCCATACTCATGCAGCAGCCGGTACTGGATCACCTCAAACTGGAGCTGTCCCACCGTGCCAATGATGCGCCGCCCATTGAACTGGTTGATGAAGAGCTGTGCCACTCCTTCATCCATCAGCTGTTCAATTCCTTTCTGCAGCTGTTTCGACTTCATCGGATCGGCATTCTCGATATACTTGAACATCTCGGGTGAGAAGCTGGGCAACCCCTTGAAATGCAGCTCCTCTCCCGATGTCAGTGTATCGCCGATCTTGAAGTTGCCATTGTCGGGAAGCCCCACGATGTCACCGGCAAACGCCTCGTCCATGATCTCTTTCTTCTGCGCCATGAAACCAGTGGGTGAGGAGAACTTCATCATGCGGTTATAGCGGACATGCTTGTAGTTGACATTCCGCTCAAACCGGCCGGAACATACCTTTACAAAGGCGATGCAGGAGCGGTGGTTGGGGTCCATATTGGCGTGTATCTTGAAGACAAAGCCACTGAACGCCTCCTCGAGAGGCTCCACCACTCGCTCTTCCGCTTTCACCGGTCGTGGCGAAGGGGCAATCTCCACGAAGCAGTCGAGCAGCTCCTTCACGCCGAAGTTGTTGAGCGCCGAGCCGAAGAAAACCGGCGCCAGTCGCCCCGCAAGGTACTCCTCCCGCCGGAATGGGGGATAGACCTCGGCGATTAGCTCCACATCGTCACGCAGCTTTTCAGACAACTCCTCTCCAATATGTTTCTCCAGACCGGAAGAGCTGATGTCGAGCTTCACCGATTCAGTGACCACCTGCTTACTGGGCTGATAGAGGTCGAGGCTCTGACGGTAGAGGTTGTAAACACCCCGGAATCGCTCACCCATGTCGATGGGCCAGCTGAGCGGCCGCACGGCAATCTGCAGCTCCTCCTCCAACTCATCCAGAATATCAAAGGGATCTCTTCCCTCCCGATCCATCTTGTTCACAAAGATCATCACCGGTGTGCGGCGCATACGGCACACCTCCATCAGCTTGCGTGTCTGCGCCTCCACACCCTTGGCCACATCCACCACGATGATCACGCTGTCCACCGCCGTCAGTGTGCGGTAGGTATCTTCAGCGAAGTCCTGGTGGCCCGGGGTGTCCAGTATGTTGATCTTGTAATCCTCATATTCGAAGCCCATCACCGAGGTGGCAACCGAGATGCCGCGCTGCTTCTCAATTTCCATCCAGTCGGAAGTGGCGGTCTTCTTGATCTTGTTCGACTTGACGGCACCTGCCACATGGATGGCCCCGCCAAAAAGCAGCAACTTCTCCGTCAAGGTGGTTTTCCCCGCATCGGGGTGACTGATCACGGCGAATGTTCGCCGGCGTTCTATTTCTTGTTTCAATGTCATATTATTAGCTGTAAGCTTTTCTGCCGAAAGCTTGTCCCGCTCAGCGGTTTTGTTTTTAGCTTTCGGATAGCTGGATTTTTTTGATGCAGCGTTGCAGTGCCTCTTCCCATGTGGGTATCTCCACCCGGAAAGTATGGCAGATCCTGGAGAGATCCATCACACTGTAAGCCGGGCGCCTGGCTGCTGTTGGATACTCCTCCGTAGTGATTGGAATCACCTTGCAACTTTCGATTCCCGCCATTCTCCTGATCGCTTCGGCAAAGCCGAACCAGGTGGTCTCACCCCGGTTGGAGAAATGATAGATGCCAGATTTCCATCCGTTCTCTTCCGTATCCTGCAGGATATGGATCATCATCTCAGCCAGATCGGCTGCATAGGTGGGACTGCCCCGCTGGTCGTCCACCACGGTGAGCTGCTCTCTTTCCTGCATCAGCTGTAGCATCGTTTTCACGAAATTAGAACCATACTCCGAATAGAGCCAGGAGGTGCGCAGGATGATCCACTCCCCTCCCACAGCCTGCAGCAGCTGCTCACCCTTGAGCTTGGTTTCGCCGTAAACCGACAGGGGATGTACTCCCGACTCCTCGCTGTAGGGGACATCAGATGAACCGTCGAACACAAAATCGGTAGAGATATGGATCACCTTTACTCCATACTGTTTCGCAACCAGGGCGATGTTTTCCACACCGGTGGCGTTGACCGCGTATGCTTTCTCCCGGTCACTTTCTGCCCTGTCAACAGCTGTGTAGGCAGCACAGTTAAGAATATAGTGAATCTGCCGGCCAGCTACGAACGCTTCAACCTGTGCCCGGTCGGTGATGTCCAGCTCTCCCGCATCGGTGAAGAAAAAACGAAAAGGCAGGTTCATCATGCCGGTGAGTGCCCTGAGCGCGCTGCCCAGTTGTCCGTCAGCTCCGGTAACCAGCACATGCTGCTGCACCAGCCCGTAGAAGAATTGTTCTTTCTGCGACACTTTCTCAGTGCCTCCCAGCATTTTGCTCCTTCCGGTAAATATGGCCATATCCTATTCCTCCTTCTGCTGATCAATTGTCTGATACTTCCTGGAGAGCAACCGCAACAACGAGGTGATCTGTGCCACGGCAGCCTGTGTCTCACCAGTGATCTCCCGCTTCTGAAGCTTCAGCAACAGGTAACCGTACAGGGCGGTAAAACAGGTCTCCAGCTCCGGCAGCTGCTTGTCGCCCGCCTTCGCCCGTAACGCCACAATATGCGGCAACGTATTGTAATAAAGAGCGATATACTCCGATTCTTTGGGGTCCTTCAGCAGCCGCAGATGGAGATCGGTCAGGTCGATGATCAGGTTTTTGTTGATTTGCAAGTGACCCGCATGCTGCACCCCTTCGCGCTTCATCATCATGATGAGCCCTTCGTACCAGTCGCGTGCTTTCTTCCGCTCCTCTTCCGTGGGATAGGAAGAATCAATCAGCGATCGCTGCACCTGATCGATGTCCAGGTTGCAGGCACGCAAAAGGTCTTCTGTCTGCCACATGAAGAGCAGGTACTCGGCAATGTTCTCCTGTTTATCCGGGATCTTCATTCTTGAGGGTTTTGGAGACGGATGTCACGACACCCGAAACTTTTCACTAAATTTGCCACAAAAATACAACAATATGCTCAAGTTTCACATCATTGAATCGGGTTATTTTCTGGGTGATGGCGGGGTGATGTTCGGTCCCGTACCGAAAAAGTACTGGTCGGCCAAGTACAAAGTGGATGAGAAGAACATGTGCGTGATGTCGCTGCGCTGCCTTTTCATTGAAACCGACACACGGCGTATTCTGGTAGATGCAGGACTGGGCGACAAGCATGATTCACGACTGAAATTCTTTCAACCCTACAACCAGAAAAGCATGGTGGAGGAGATCCGCCGGATCGGCTTCGAACCGGAGGAGGTGACCGACGTGATCCTGACCCATCTCCATTTCGACCACTGCGGGGCAAGCACGGCGTTGAACGAAAACAATGAAGTGGTACCCACCTTCCCCAATGCCACCTACCGGGTAAGCCTCTCCCAGTGGAAGAACTACCGTACCCCTACTCTCTTCGAAAAAGGTTCTTTCTTCCCGGAGAACATCGAACCGGTATATGATGCGGGACAGCTGCAGTTCGTGCTCAATGATATGCAGTTAGATAAAAACATCCGACTGGAGCTTTACGACGGACATACCCCCGGCCAGATCGTGGTGCTCTTCGAAACGGAGGAAGAGAAGTACGCCTTCCCGGGCGACGTGGTGCCCACCTCACTGAACATAGCTCTCAGCTGGCTCTCGGCCTACGACAACAGCGTAGCCGTTGCCATGGAGGAGAAGAAACGGTTTCTGGACAAGGCAAAAAAAGATAAACGGACCCTCATCTTTTATCACGATGCCTATACCACGATGACAAAATTATAATTACCTCCGAACCCGCCCCACCCGTTCGACTCCTCTGCAGAAATGCGCAAAGCAGCGTACGGTTTTTAACAAAATGGGGGGTCGGTTTTAAAGAAAATGGATTAACTTTGCACCATCCGACACATTGACAGAAATTGTTCACCCACAATATCGTCATTAAATTAGCAGATTTATGAACCGATTTTTATTGATCACATTTGGATGTATGGCATTACTGGCTTGCAACAATTCGCAGAAGTCCGGCCCAACCACAGGCGAACCGGGAAGTATCTTTTTTACTGAGTTCGATACCCCCTTTGGCACACCGCCCTTTGACCGGATCGTGTTTGCCGATTACAGACCGGCCTTTTTGGCGGGGATGAAAGAACAGACCGCAGAAATTGAAGCCATTGCCAACAATACGGAGGCACCCACCTTCGAGAACACGATTGTAGCCATGGACAACAGCGGGAGGTTGTTATCGCGTGTTTCGCGTGTATTTTATGGTTTAAAAAGTTCAGAGACAAACGATTCCATCCAGGCACTGGCCGGGGAACTGTCTCCGCTCTTATCGGAGCACAACGACAACATCTATCTGAACGAAAAGTTGTTCAACCGCATCAAAACCATTCACGACGATACCACCGGTTTGAATCTCACCACCGAACAATATCGCCTGATGGACGAATATTACAAAAGCTTCGTCCGCTCGGGTATCATGCTGGAAGAAACCGAGAAAGAACGGCTCAGGGAAATCAACAAACAGCTGTCGGCACTCACCCTCAAATTCGGGAATAACCTGTTGAAGGAGACCAACAATTACCAGCTTGTAATCGACAATGAAGCAGACCTGGCAGGACTTCCCGAAGGAGTCATCGCTGCGGCCGCCAATGCTGCCAAAGCTGCCGGTGAGGAGGGTAAATGGGTTTTCGGACTTCAAAAGCCCAGCTGGCTGCCCTTTTTGCAGTACTCCCAAAAAAGAGAATTGCGTGAAAAGCTGTACAAGGCGATGTACATGCGCGGCGACAACGACAATGAGAACGAGAAGAAAAAAATCATCAACGACATCGTGAACCTGCGCATAGAAAAGGCGCAATTGCTCGGTTACGATACCCATGCCGATTTTGTCCTTGAGGAAAACATGGCCAAAACACCGGAAAATGTGTACAAACTGTTGAATGAGGTCTGGGCGTATGCCCTGGCACAAGCCAAAAAAGAGGCTGCGGAACTGCAGAAACTGATTGATGCGGAAGGAGGAAACTTTCAACTGGCATCGTGGGACTGGTGGTATTATGCCGAAAAACTGCGCCAGCAAAAGTATGCCCTTAACGAAGAAGAGCTGAAGCCTTACTTTAAGATGGAGAATGTGCGGGAAGGGGTGTTCACCGTGGCCAACAAACTGTATGGGCTCAACTTTAAGAAACTGGACAATATTCCTGTGTACCATCCAGAGGTTGAAGTATATGAAGTGACGGATGCCGACGGCTCCCACCTTGCAATCTTCTATACCGACTACTTCCCCCGTCCCGGCAAAAATGCCGGCGCATGGATGAGCAGCTTCCGCGGGCAACAGGTGCTGGACGGGAAAAATATCCGTCCGTTGGTCTATAACGTGGGCAACTTCACCCGCCCTACCGAAACCACACCCTCGTTGCTGACACTCGACGAGGTGGAAACAGTTTTTCATGAGTTCGGGCATGCACTGCACGGCATGCTGTCAAACGTAACCTATGCCGGACTTTCCGGTACCAGTGTTCCGCGCGACTTTGTGGAACTCCCTTCACAGATCATGGAACATTGGGCCTTTCAACCCGAAGTACTCAAACTGTATGCCAGACATTATCAAACCGGCGAAGTGATTCCAGATGAGCTGATTGCAAAAATTGACGCCGCATCGAAATTCAACATGGGCTTCAACACCACCGAGTTTGTCGCTGCCGCTCTGCTGGATATGGACTATCATACGCAGCGCGAGATAAAAGAGCGGAATGTACGCGAATTTGAGAAGCAGTCTATGGCAAAAATCGGTCTGATCGATGAAATTATTCCTCGCTACCGCAGTACCTATTTCTCGCATATCTTCAGTGGCGGCTATTCTGCCGGATATTATGCCTACCTCTGGTCCGAAGTGCTGGATGCCGACGCTTTCCAGGCTTTTGCCGAGAAAGGGATTTTTGACCAGGAGACAGCACGTCTCTTCCGTGAGTATGTGCTTTCGAAAGGAAACACAGAGGATCCGATGGAGCTCTACAAGAAGTTCCGTGGTGCTGAACCCGATCCTGTTTACCTGTTAAAAAACAGAGGGTTTATCGAATAAACCTGCCTGTACCTGCAACACTGTATATCGCCGGATTCATTCTCAGAAAATAATCCGGCGATATTGTTCTTAAAAAGATAAAAAAAACGTATATTTGCACGCTAAAATTGCAGGGGCATGCCGTATGCCCTGATCTCATCTTGCAAGAAATCGGTTAACAACCTGCACGCAAATAAATTGTAAACAAAAAGTAATATTGAAATGCAAAACAAAGGATTCATTAAAGTCTTCAGTATTATCCTGACGGCGATCTGTTTGTTCTACCTCTCTTTCACCGTGGTGGGATGGCAGTACGACAAGAAAGCGGATCAATACGCAAATGGAGACCTGTCTCTGAAGAATCAGTACCTTGATTCATTGTCTACCGAGAAGGTGTACCTGAACTATACCCTCAAAGAAGTCCGTGAAAAAGAGATCGGATTGGGTCTTGACCTGAAAGGCGGTATGAATGTCGTACTCGAAATCGATGCCGCACAGGTCCTCAGTTCACTTGCCAACACCGATGACCCACAGTTCAACCAGGCACTGGCCGAGACCATCAGGGAGAACCGTCGTGGCACCTCTTCTGACTTTATCACACTCTTCCAGCAAAACTATGAACGGATTAACCCGGAAGGGCGATTGGCCAACATATACAGTGTCACCATGAGCGAGCGGGTGAGCCCCAACGCCACCAACAACCAAGTTATTTCGGTATTGCGCGAGGAGCTTGCCAGTGTGGCAGACAACACATTCAACGTGCTGGCTACCCGTATCGACCGTTTCGGAGTGGTGGCTCCCAATATTCAACGCCTCGACCGCACCGAACGGATTCTGGTGGAGCTTCCCGGTATCACCGAGCCGGAGCGTGTGCGTAACCTGCTGCAGGGAAGTGCCAACCTGGAGTTCTGGAAAACATACAACGTAAATGAACTGGGCGCTTTCTTCACTGAGTTGAACGCCCGTTCGGCCGAATATGCCATGGCCAGGCGTTCGGCTCTTTCCGATACCACTGCTGCCGTTGTGACCGATTCAGTTACAACCGTTGAGACAGATTCGAATCTCCTTTTGGAGGAGGACGAGGAAGAGGTGCTGATCACCAAGAGCTTCGTGGAGTATTTCCACGAACCCTACTTCGCAATGAGTGGCGCCACAGGACCGATTGTCGGAACCGTATCCAAGCTCGACACTGCGGCAGTTAACTTCCTGTTACAGCGCTACAAAGATATTTTCCCTGCCGATGTTCGTTTCAAATGGGGATTCAAGCCTGTCGATCAAAGAGAAACCTACTTCCAGCTCTTCGCACTGAAGGGTGACGGCACCAAACGGGGTCCCGCCCTCGAAGGCGATGTGGTGACCAACGCCCGTGCCGACCAGGGCCAGCAGGGTTCTGCCTGGGAGGTGACCATGACGATGAACGCCGCCGGCGCCAGTCGCTGGTCCACCATCACCGGTGCCGAAGTGGGTAAATCGATTGCCATCGTGCTCGACGGATTTGTCTACTCCGCTCCTACCGTGAATGACCGAATCGACGGAGGACGCTCCTCTATCACCGGCAACTTTACGCCACAGGAGGCCCAAGACCTTGAGAATGTGCTTAAGTCCGGTAAAATGCAAGCCGGCGTACGCATTGTGCAGGAAGATGTGGTTGGACCCTCTCTTGGACAGGAAGCCATCCGCGATGGGTTCATCTCGTTCATCATTGCCCTGATCGTGCTCTTCATCTTCACCATCATGCTATATGGATTCATACCCGGCATGGTGATCAATGGGGCACTGTTGCTCAACTTCTTCTTCACGCTGGGAACACTGGCAGCTTTCCAGGCTGTACTAACACTGCCCGGTATTGCCGGTATGATCCTCTCGCTCGCCATGGCGGTCGACGCCAATGTCCTGATCAATGAACGTATCAAGGAGGAGCTGGCTGCCGGCAAAACACTGCGCCGGGCGCTGGAGGATGGTTACAAGAACGCTTTCTCGGCGATTCTCGACTCCAACCTGACAACTATCATTACCGGCATCATTCTGGCCCTCTTCGGCACCGGAGCCATCCGCGGATTTGCTGTCACACTGATCATCGGTATCGCCGCCTCCTTCCTCACGGCTGTCTTCATTACACGAATGGTATATGAAAACCGCTTTGCAAAAGGGAAATGGCAGAACCTCACTTTCAACACTGGTTTCTCAAAAGCAATCTTTAAGGAATACAGCTTCGATTTCATCCACAACAGCAAAAAGGTCCTGATGGCGATTGCCGTTTTCGTGGCGATCAGCATCATCTCGCTCTTCTCTATCGGGATGAATGTGGGTATTGACTTTACCGGTGGACGCAACTACATCGTACGGTTTGACCAACCGGTTCGTACAGGGGATGTGCAGAATGCTCTCACCCCCTATTTCGGTGAATCGGTGCGTGTCATCACCATCGGTTCCAGTAACCAGGTACGTATTTCCACCAACTACATGATCGACGAAGGGGGCGACAACGTGGAACAGGAGCTGCGCGATCTGCTGGGTGAAGGTCTCCAGGAGTTTATCACCCCGGGGCAGACCATCGAGGATCACATTATGAGCTCACAGAAGGTGGGCCCGAGCATTGCAGAGGATATGATCCGCAACGCTTTCCTGGCACTCACCATCGCTCTTATCTGTATGGGTCTCTACATCCTCTCACGCTTCCGCAACTGGTCCTTCTCATTGGGTACCGTGGCTGCACTTGCCGTCGATACTTTCGCCGTTATTGGCATCTATTCGCTGCTATGGAAAGTGATGCCGTTCTCCATGGAGATCGACCAGACTTTCGTGGCTGCAATCCTCACCATCGTGGGTTATTCGATCAACGACAAGGTGGTGGTATTTGACCGTGTGCGCGAGTACATGCATCTCTACCCCAAACGCGGTCTGAGAGAGCTCTTCAACGATTCAATGAACGCCACGCTGGCACGTACCATCAACACCGGCCTCAGCACCATCCTGGTGATCATCTGCATCCTCTTCTTCGGAGGCGATGCAGTGAGAAGCTTTGTCTTCGCCATGCTGGTGGGTGTGGTCGTGGGTACCGTAACCAGTTTGTTTGTTGCTTCACCGGTAGCCTACCGCATCATGCGCAACCAGCAGCAAAACAAAGAAGGGAAAGCTGCAAAATAAGCAACAAGATATTTCACCCTGAACGGGCAGCATCAATGCTGCCCGTTTTTGTTGCACAAAAAAGAGCCGGTCGGTTGGCAAATCTCAATATTTTATTTACTTTTGCAGTCAGATTTCAAGCCACAATAGCTCAGTTGGTAGAGTAACGCATTCGTAACGCGTAGGTCGCGAGTTCAAGTCTCGCTTGTGGCTCTTTCAACGGTTGTGCAAATAAAATTTAATTTATTTGCACGATCGTTTTATTTCGTATCTTTGCTTGATTCAACCGAAATTGAATGGAGAATTAGCGATAATGCGTATGGTGTCGAAATTAATCGGAGCTATTTCCCAGATCATCGGGCCTGTAGTTGATGTACAATTCGAATTTCCCGACTTGTCAGAGTTGAAATTACCCGCCATCAACGATGCACTTTATATCAAAGGGGCCGGAGGCCAGGAAGTTTTTCTGGAAGTGCAACAACACATCGGCGAAAATGTTGTGCGCACGGTGGCGATGGAAAGTACCGACGGCCTTAGCCGAGGCATGCCTGTAAAAGCATTGGGGCGACCCATCAGTGTGCCCGTGGGTGAACAGATAAAAGGCAGGTTGCTGAATGTAGTTGGCAGGCCTATCGACAGGCTTTCGAAGCTCAGCAGGGAAAATCAATATCCCATCCACCGGGAGGCGCCCAAATTTGAAGATCTCACCACCTCGGAAGAAATTCTGATTACAGGCATCAAAGTGATCGACTTGCTCCAGCCTTATCTGAAGGGCGGCAAGATTGGCTTGTTCGGAGGAGCCGGCGTAGGCAAGACGGTCATCATCATGGAGCTCATCAACAACATAGCCAAAAAACACAACGGCTATTCCGTTTTTGCCGGTGTGGGCGAGCGTACCCGTGAAGGCAACGACCTGCTCCGGGAAATGATCGAATCGGGTGTCATCAAGTATGGCAAGGAGTTCAGGGAAGGGATGAATGAAGGAAAATGGGATTTGAGCAAAGTGGACTATGAGGAATTAAAAAAATCACAGACAACACTTGTCTTCGGAGAGATGAACGAACCACCCGGCGCCCGCGCATCCGTAGCCCACACCGCGCTGTCGGTAGCAGAATCATTCCGGGACATGGGAGGCGAAGGCAGTGATACACTCCTTTTCATTGATAATATCTTTCGTTTTGTGCAAGCAGGATCAGAAGTATCCGCCCTGCTGGGACGGATGCCTTCAGCAGTAGGCTATCAACCCACACTGGCATCGGAGATGGGTAGGTTACAGGAGCGCATCGCCTCCACAAAGTATGGCTCCATCACCTCGGTGCAGGCGGTCTACGTGCCAGCTGATGACCTTACCGACCCGGCACCGGCCACCACATTCAGCTATCTGGATGCATCCACCGTACTGAGTCGCAAGATCGCTTCACTGGGTATTTATCCTGCTGTAGATCCGTTGGAGTCATCGTCCCGCATCCTCGATCCTCAGATTGTCGGTGAAGAACACTACGATACTGCCATGCGCGTGAAACAGATCTTGCAACGATACAAGGAATTACAGGATATCATCTCCATATTGGGAATAGAGGAACTCTCCGACGAAGACCGGCTCACAGTGAACCGGGCCCGCAAGGTACAGCGTTTCCTCTCACAACCCTTTTTCATGGCAGCGCAATATACCGGGCAACCCGGGGTCATGGTCTCCATTGAAGACACAATCAAGGGTTTTAAAATGATTCTTGATGGTGAGCTGGATCACTATCCCGAATCGGCCTTTATGAACGTGGGGACTATCGAAGAAGCCATAGAAAAAGGCGACAAGCTGATGGAACAGGGTAAACAGTCGCCGGCAACAAACAGTGAACATCCTTAATCAAACAGGCATATGCAACTGGAGATTCTTACCCCTGAAAGAACCTTTTACAGTGGTGAAGTAAATTCGATCACGCTGCCGGGTACGCTTGGATCATTCCAGATATTAAACAATCACGCCCCCCTTATCTCGTCACTCACCCGGGGGAAACTCTCCTTTTCAGCAGGGGGACGGATCCGGGAAATGGCAGTAACGGATGGTTTTGTGGAAGTGAATCACAATAAGGTGACGGTATGCATCGATTCAATCAAAGGCCTATGAAGAAACTAACCCGATATTTTTTGATTCTCCACACCACCATGGTGCTCATCACGGGGTTCGGTTTGTGGATCATTCTGAAGCAATTCTTCCCGGAAATACTGGTAAAAGGCTACATCTTTATTCCGCTGTTTTTTTATGTCATGGGGTTGATTTTTATTTACCTTTTCAACCGCACCCCGCTCGATAAACCCGCTGCAGCGGTAAACACCTATATGCTGATGCGGGTGATCAAGATTTTTGTGTCGTTTGTCATCCTCCTTTTTTACTGGATCTACGACAAGGAGCATATCCGGAGTTTTGCCGTTATTTTCATCATCTTCTATCTCATCAATTTGCTTTGGGAAACCAATATCTATTTTTGGATGGAAAAATATATCAAATACAAAAAAGATCAGGAAAAGCCCCCCCCGGGAACGGATCGATCAATGAAAAGGGTATGCACAAGTTTTTCACATATTGCCTGTTGACGGTTATCGGGCTCTTTAGCATTTCTTTTCCGGGACATGGAGCAAACAATCCCGGCGCATCGGAGGAGCTCAATATAAAAGAGTTCATCCTGGAGCATCTTGCCGACAACTACGAATGGCAGATTGTAAGTAATGGCGAAAGACACCTGGCTATTCCGCTGCCCGTCATCCTTTACAGCGAGGCATCGGGATGGCATCTGTTCAGCTCTGCCCGTTTCCAACACGGCAAATCCGGTTATAAAAACTTCCATCTTGCATCCGAAGGAAGATACAAAGGCAAGATAATGGAGACCGATTCCGCCGGAAACGAATCACGTCCGCTGGATCTTTCACTCACCAGAAATGCCACTTCGTTGTTGTTCAGCTCATTGTTACTGATCATCATCGTGATGGCTGTGGCCCGGTCGATGAAACGAAATCCGTTAAAAGCCGGAAAAGGTTTTGTGGGGATGATGGAAATGTTTATCATGTCGATACATGATGAGGTCATCAAGCCATCTATCGGAAAAGATTACGAGCGGTATGCCCCCTACCTGCTCACCGTTTTTTTCTTCATCTTCACGAACAACCTGCTGGGATTGATACCAATTTTCCCGGGGGGAGCCAATGTAACGGGAAACATTGCGGTGACGCTCGTGCTCGCGGCAGCCACTTTTCTCGTCGTGAACCTTACTGGCACAAAAGAATACTATAAAGATATCCTGTGGCCCGACGTCCCCACCTGGCTCAAAGTACCTATTCCCCTGATGCCGGTGATCGAGATTGTTGGAACATTGACCAAGCCCTTCGCTTTGATGATTCGCCTTTTTGCCAACATCATGGCGGGGCACTCCATCGTACTGGGGCTTACGATGCTTATCTTCGTAACCGTAAGTTTGGGCACGGCAGTCAATGCCTCCATGACGGCACTCTCAGTCATCTTCACCGTGTTCATCGATTTTGTGGAGTTACTGATTGCCTACATCCAGGCGTATGTGTTTACGTTGCTGTCGGCTGTTTTCATCGGCCAGGCACGACCGGAGCCGCACGTGAAACATCAGGCAGCCCTGGAGACAAACAAACCGGATTAAAGGATGCAGCATCAGAACATACGGAATAAATCAGCAAGTAATTATTATATAAACAACAAACATTTAATTTAATAAAAACATTATGACATTACTAACCGTATTATTGCAGGCAGCAGGCACCTCAGGTCTGGGCACTTTGGGGGCTGCCTTGGGTATTGCCCTGGCCGCCATTGGCGCCAGTTACGGCATCGGGAAAATCGGAACCTCCTCGGTAGAGAGCATCGCCCGCCAACCGGAAGCTGCACCGGATATCCGAATGAATATGATTATTTCTGCAGCACTGATCGAGGGTGTGGCCTTGTTTGCCGTGGTGGTCTGTGGTTTTATTCTGTAACAACTTGATTCTATGTCGTTGCTGACTCCCGAACCCGGTCTGGTTTTCTGGATGCTGATATCCTTCGGTATCGTCCTGTTTGTTTTGATGAAATACGGATTCCCGATCATCCTGAAGATGGTGGATCAACGGAAAACCTATATCGAAGAATCGCTATTGTCGGCCCAAAAAGCACACGAAGAACTGGCCACTGTGAAACAAACCAGTGAGGAGTTGCTGGCTCGTACACATCAGGAGCAGGCAACCATCCTGAAGGAGACGTCGCTCTTGCGTGAGCAGATGATGGAGAAGGCCCGCAATGACGCCCGCAAAGAGGCAGATAAAATGATTGAAGAGGCCCGTAAACAGATTGAGACAGAGAAAGAGAAAGCACTTCTTTCCATTCGGGAGGAAGCAGCGATCCTGTCGTTGAATCTTACCGAAAAAATTCTGCGGGAAAAACTGGGAACAAAGGAAGCACAGTTGGCGTTGATTGATCGTTTACTCGACGAAATTGATCTCACTAAATCCTAAACGAGATGAATATCGGACTCATTTCTTCACGCTATGCCCACACTTTGCTGGAATATGCCGTAGCATCAGGACAGCAGGAAGAGGTATACACCGCCATGAAGATATTTTCGGAGCTTTTCATGCAAACCCGTCCCTTGCGCCGTGCCATTCAAAATCCGTCGATTGCGTTACAAGACAAGAAAAAAATTATTGTCACCGCCTGTGGCAACAATATACCGGCGTCGCTCGAAAAGATGATCGACCTGATCCTGAAAAATAAAAGGGAAGAGATGATCCGGAATATTGTCCTTCGTTTTATAGAGCTGTACCGGGAAAGGTACCACATTCAATCGGGTAAGCTCGTCACGGCCGTTCCCATTGACCCTGAAAGAGAGGAACAGTTTATCCGTCGCATCCAAAAGATTGTGGGCGGAAAGCTGGAAGTTGATCCAGTGGTCGATCCCGACATTATCGGCGGATTTGTATTGAGCCTGGGCGACAACAGATGGGATGCCAGCATATCGGGGGAGCTCACCCGTATCAGAAGTACGTTAAAGGGTCAACAGGAAATCAGTGTAATGAACCATAAAAATGGCAGACAATACAATTAAAATAAGCGAGGTCTCCGAAGTGCTGCGCATGCAGCTGGAAGGTATCGATACCAATGTAAAGTATAACGAAACCGGCGTTGTTATCAGCGTCAGCGACGGGGTGGTACGCATCTTCGGGCTTCGCAACGCGGAATCCAATGAATTGCTTGCGTTCGACAACGGCATGCAGGCCATTGTGATGAATCTGGAAGAAGATAACGTGGGTGCGATCCTCTTAGGCACATCCAGTGACGTCAAAGAGGGATTCACCGTGAAACGTACCGGAAGGGTCGCCTCCATTTTTGTGGGGGAAGGATTGCTCGGACGGGTGATCAATCCCCTTGGCGAACCGATCGACGGCAAGGGACCTGTGAAAGGTGAAAGACTGGAGATGCCGTTGGAACGGAAAGCACCGGGCGTTA
Organism: Proteiniphilum sp.; assembly: GCA_018433945.1. Taxonomy (GTDB): domain Bacteria; phylum Bacteroidota; class Bacteroidia; order Bacteroidales; family Dysgonomonadaceae; genus Proteiniphilum. The sequence goes on from JAHDQF010000072.1 coordinate 30,642, forward strand.
TCTTCCGTCAACCGGTAAATACGCCGTTACAAACCGGTTTGAAAGCGGTGGATGCCATGATTCCCATTGGCCGTGGTCAGCGCGAACTGATTATTGGCAACAGGCAAACCGGTAAGACCAGTATTGCCATAGACACCATCCTCAATCAACGAAAGAACTTTGAGGAAGGAGACCCTGTTTATTGCATTTATGTGGCCATAGGACAGAAAGGTTCCTCCGTGGCATCCATCGTAAAAACGCTCACCGAAAAGGGAGCCATGGACTATACGATTGTGATCTCTGCCAGCGGTTCAGACTCTGCCGCCATGCGGTATATAGCACCCTTTGCCGGTGCAGCAGCCGGTGAATACTTCCGGGATACGGGGCGACATGCCTTGGTGGTATTCGATGATCTCTCGAAACAGGCTGTCGCTTACCGGGAAGTATCGCTTATCCTGCGCCGTCCTTCGGGTCGCGAGGCTTATCCGGGAGACATTTTCTACCTTCACTCCCGGTTGTTGGAACGTGCCGCAAACATCATCTCACAGGAAGAGGTGGCTACCAGCATGAACGACCTGCCCGAAAGCCTGAAAGGAAAGGCAAAAGGAGGAGGTTCACTGACGGCACTGCCCATCATTGAAACCCAGGCGGGCGATGTATCAGCCTATATTCCCACCAATGTGATCTCCATTACCGACGGCCAGATCTTTCTGGAGGCCGACCTCTACAATAAAGGCATTCGTCCTGCCATCAACGTGGGCATCTCCGTGTCGCGTGTTGGGGGAAATGCGCAGATCAAAGCAATGAAAAAAGTGGCCGGAACCTTGAAGATTGATCAGGCCCAATATCAGGAGTTGGCTGCTTTCAGCAAATTTGGGGGTGATATGGATTCAGTGACCGCCATGACCATCGACAAAGGGCGGAAGAACGAGCTGTTGCTGGTGCAGCCGGTGCACCAACCGATGAGTGTGGAACATGAGATTGCCATTCTCTATTGCGGTACACACGGGTTGATGAAAGAGATCCCCCTGGAGAAAGTGCCCGAATTCGAAAAAGAGTTCCTTTCCAGGTTGGAATTGAGTCACCGCCACGATGTGCTGAACCACCTGAAAGAAGGCGATATCAATGATGAGACGGCCAAAATCATCGAAACAGTGGCTACCGATATCGTAAAAACAATGCAGGCATAATGCGATGGCAGAACTCAAGGAGATAAAAAGCAGAATTCAGTCGGTGAGATCCACCCAAAAGATCACATCGGCCATGATGATGGTCTCTTCCGCCAACCTGCGGAAGACACAGAATATCATTCAGAACCTCTATCCGTATGAACAGAAATTGGGTCAACTGTTGCACATTTTTCTGCGTGAATCGCCCGAATTCGATTCCCCTTTCACCCGGCAACGACCCGTAAAGCGGGTAGCCATTGTGGCTTTTTCATCCAACACGAGTCTTGCAGGCCGATTCAACGATAACATATCCCATAAACTGAAAGCGGTCGCCGATACATGGATTTCACTCGGCAAAGAAAATATACTGGTTTACCCCATCGGGGAAAAGGTAACCAGGGCTGCAAAAAAACTGGAACTGAACGTACAAGGTAATTACAACGATATCAGTGCGAAACCCAAGTATGATGAAGCGCAAAAGATTGCTGCTGAGCTGATGGAGCAATTCCGGCAGGGTACCATTGACCGGGTGGAGCTTATTTATCACCATTTTCAGAACAAGGGCGCTCAGATTGTGGTGCACGAACCATTCCTTCCCATTGAACTGAAACCCCATGTAAACGGTGATGCGGCACTCGATTACATTGTTGAACCGGATGCGGAGATCATCATGGCTCAGTTGATCCCCAAAGTGCTCAAATTGAAACTGTTTACCACTCACATCGACTCGGTCACCTCAGAGCATGCAGCCCGCATGATGGCGATGCAGATAGCCACCGACAATGCCGATAACCTGATCGATGAACTGACGCTGGAATACAATAAACTGCGCCAGCAATCCATTACCAACGAACTGCTTGATATTGTGAGCGGCTCTTTCGGGCTGACCAGTGGCTAACCTATATTTTTATTGATCTTTTCGATATACTGAAGAAGCTCTTCCCTTCCCTGCCCTTTTTCTGCCGAGGTAACGAACAGGGGCGGCAGTTCTTCCCACCTCTCCAGCAGCTTTTCCTTATAGGCATTCAGGTTCATCTGCAGCCGGCCTGTGCCCATTTTATCTGCTTTGGTAAACACCACGGAAAAAGGTACCCCGTTCTCTCCCAGCCACTCCATAAACTCCAGATCGATCTGCTGCGGTTCGTGACGTGCATCTATTAGCACAAACAGGTTGGTCATCGTTTCCCGTCCCAGAATATAATCTTCAATGATGCCGCGGATCTTTTCCCTGCCCTCTTTTCCCCGTCTTGCGTATCCATATCCCGGTAAATCCACCAGATACCATTCGTCGTTGATCAAAAAATGATTGATCAGCCTCGTCTTTCCGGGGGTTGATGAAGTCAGGGCCAAGCCTTTGCGACTGGTGAGCATATTGATGAGCGATGATTTGCCCACGTTGGAGCGACCGATAAAGGCATACTCCGGCTTCCCGTCCTGCGGACATTTCCGGTAATCGGTATTGCTGATGATGAATTCTGCAGATTTGATAATCATATTTTTGTTCCTTTCGATATGGCCCGGAGTCCCAGCCCGGTGAGCAGCCCGTTCAACAGCAGCAACTCATATCCCACCTGATAACCGAACCATTGTTTCATCGCCACCTCAATCACAACACATAATACCGGTGCGGCTATGGCCACCCAGGGCACATATTTGTCCGTCGGCTTCACTTTGGTGTAAAGCCCGAAGAAATAGAGCCCCAACAGCGGCCCATAGGTATACGATGCCAGCTTGTAGATGGCATTGATGATGCTGTCCGATCCGATTGCCTCTATGAGCAGGATGATCAACACAAACACAGCACTGATGGCCACATGTACCCTGCGACGGGTTCGGATATCATTCTTTTCCTGTTCTTCTGTTTGGGAGACAGCCTTCATGTGCAGGATATCCACACAAAAAGAGGTGGTGAGCGCCGTCAATGCCGAGTCGGCACTCGAGAATGCAGCGGCCACAATACCCACAACAAATATACCCAGCACCACCGGTCCCAGGTACTCACTGGCAATCACCGGCAGGATGTTATCGGACACCTCGGGCAGCATGATACCGCTCTGTTCGGCAAAGTAAATCAATAAAACGCCCAGGCAGAGAAAAAGGAAGTTGATGGGCGCAAAGGCCAGTCCATAGGAAACCACGTTCTTCTGTGCATCCTTCAGGGTACGGATGGTCAGGTTCTTTTGCATCTGGTCCTGATCCAAGCCGGTCATCACAATCGTGATAAACATCCCGCTGAAGAACTGTTTCATAAAGTGCTGCGTGCTTGCCCAGTCGTCAAATACAAAAATACGCGCGTGGGGGCTCTCACGGATGGTGATGGCGATATCCGCCAGGTTCATTTCCATCCTGGAGGAGAGCTGCCAGACGATCAGCACCAGTGCGGTAATGAAGAGCAGTGTCTGCAGCCAGTCCGTCCAGATAATCGTCTTGATACCGCTCTTGTGGCTATAGAGCCAAATGACCAGAATAATTCCGATCACGGTAACGACAAATGGCACACCCCACGCGTCGAACACCAGTGTCTGCAGGATAAACGCTACCAGGTAAAGCCTCGCGGCTGCGCCCACGATCTTGGAGAGCAGGAAAAACCAGGCTCCCGTCTTGTAGGATTTCGGACCATATCGTTGATCCAGGTATCCGTATATGGTAGTGAGGTTCAGGCGATAATACAAAGGGAGCAGGACATATGCAATCACCAGGTATCCGAAGAAAAAGCCGAAGACCATTTGCATGTAGGTCATGTCGAGGTTTCGCACCATCCCCGGGACAGAGACAAAAGTCACACCGGAGATGGAGGTGCCGATCATGGCCACGGCCACCACAAACCATTTGGATGATTTGTTTGCCCGGAAGAATGTATCATTGCCGGCCCCATTTCTGCTGGTAAGCCAGGAGATCAGCATCAGCACCCCGAAGTAAAGGGCAATCACCAGAAGAAGAAAGATCGGCTTCATCGGATCATTGTTTAATTTACAGATTCATGAAATGGTTTATCAACACGGTGAAAGCGTCAAACTGCAGCTCAAAGAGGATACCATCCAAGTCAAAGATCAAACTATCGGGTAGCAACATCATTTTTTTCTTAATGGGTGCAAAAATACGCAACAATGCAGGAAAGGGCAAATAAAAAGGGTTAAAACAAAAGAGATGCGTTGGGCGTTTACAACAAAACATTTCCTTGTCAACGAAACATCCCCTATCATGGATAAAGAAAAAGTCTGTCTGATCATCAATCCCATCTCTGGAACAGAGTCAAAGAAAAACATCCCGGAGTTGGTTGCAACCGCTTTCGACCAGAAGAAATTCGATCTTGTGATCCGCATCACCGGCTACCCGGGTCATGCCACCGAGATTGCCCGTCAGGCTGTCAAGGAGCACTACCGCTATGTGCTCACCGCCGGGGGTGACGGCACAGTGAACGAGGTGGCCAGGACGCTGATCAACAGCGACACCACGCTGGGTATCATCCCTTTCGGCTCCGGCAACGGACTTGCCAGGGAGCTTGATATCCCGATGGATGCGGAGAAAGCCCTTGAGATCATCCTCAACGGGAAGAGCCGCACCATCGATTATGGGATAGCCAACGACCATATCTTTTTCTGTACCTGTGGCTTCGGGTTCGATGCTTTTGTGAGTGACCGGTTTGCCGATGAGAAAAAAAGAGGTCCTTTGGGGTACTTACGCAATGTGCTGGAGAGTGTGGTCGACTTCAGGGCGGAAGAGTATGAAATCACATACGACGAAGGTACCATCACCGAAAAGGCGTTTATCCTCACCTGTGCCAATGCATCACAATATGGGAACGACGCGTTTATCGCACCCGGGGCGAGCATGGACGATGGCATGATGAATGTCGCCATCCTGAAACCGTTGAACGCGCTGGAGATACCACAAACAACGTTGCAACTTTTTACAAAGAATATCGATAAAAACAGCAAGATGATCACGTTGGTCACCCAAAAGCTCACCATCCGTCGTTCCCGTGCAGGCCTTATGCATGTTGATGGGGAGCCGGTGCAGAGCGGTCGTGAGATCAAGGTAGAGATCATCCAGCAAGGTCTGAAAGTGCTGGTACCCTCTGAAAAGAAAAAGGAAAAAGAGGCAGAGAACATTTTCAGTTCCCTGACTCGTTGGTTCAATGAGTGATCATCTGCCACTGCCACTGCCACCCATACCTGAAAAGCCGCCCCCGAAAGAGTCGCTGCGCCGACGATCCTGCATGTATGACCTGCTTCTTTTCAAAATCCCGTGAAACCACCGCCAAAAAAGCCGCTGCGCCGGTTTCCTCCTTTCGGTGAAAATTGCGGCGAAGTGGCAGCGTTACCGACTGTGTTGAAATCGGTTTTTACCAGATTTAACTGAACAACCGAGCCAGGAAAATCGTTGTAACAAAATTATTCAACCTGAATAGACATCGTTATAGTGAAAAAACAAACTTGTTAAATAAACAGATATGAAGAATTTCATTTTTCAGAACCCGACCAAATTGGTATTCGGGAAGGGACAAATTGCAAGGCTGGCAGAGTTGCTGCCGGATAACATCAACCTGATGCTCACTTTCGGTGGGGGCAGCATCACCAGAAACGGTGTCTATGACCAGGTGAAGGAGGCACTCAAGGGACGTAATTACACTGAGTTCTGGGGCATAGAGCCCAATCCACGGGTGGAGACACTCCGCAAGGCGATACAAGTGGGCAAGGATAACAATATCAACTACCTGCTGGCAAGTAGGTGGTGGGTCGGTGCTCGATGGCACCAAGCTAATCGCCGCCGGCATCGCTGATGAGATGGATGCGTGGGAAATAGTGAAGCAGGGCGTAGCGAAGAAACAGATCCCTTTTGCCTCGGTGATGACCGTACCGGCCACCGGTTCTGAGATGAACGGGGCAGCGGTGATCTCGCGCGATGAGACACAGGAGAAGTATGGGTTCTCCGGTAGCTATCCCCAGTTTTCGATACTCGACCCGGAGGTTACCTACTCACTTTCTGAATATCAAATTGCATGCGGGCTGGCCGATGCTTATACCCATGTGCTGGAACAGTATATGACCACCCCCGGTCAGTCGCGACTGATGGACCGCTGGGCTGAAGGTATACTGCTCTCAATAAAAGAGATTGCACCAGCCATCAAGGAGAATCCGAAAGATTATGACCTGATGGCCGACTACATGCTTGCTGCCACATTGGCTTTAAACGATTTCATCCGCATGGGAATCACACAGGATTGGGCTACCCACCAGATCGGCCATGAGCTGACAGCACTGCACGGCGTCACCCATGGCCATTCGCTGGCCATCGTGATGCCTGGTACCCTCAGGGTACTGAAAGAACAAAAGAAAGAAAAACTGCTGCAGTATGGCGAACGCATTTTTGGCATCACTCAGGGTACAGAAGTCACGCGGGTGAATAAAGCGATCGAAATGACCGAGCAGTTCTATCGTTCACTGGGGCTTACCACCCGTCTCTCGGAAGTGGGGATCGGAAAGAATACCATCGAGACCATTGCCACACGCTTCAACGAACGGGGTGCCGCATTCGGTGAGAAAGGCAACGTGACTGGCGATGTAACGCGCGAGATATTGCTCAGCTGCCTCTGAACCTCTGATTCTGTACAACGATGAAAAAAATAACCTTTATCCTTCTGACAAGCCTGCTCACCATGCAGGCTTTCGCCATTGATGATGCACGCTTGATGCGGTTTCCCGATATCAATGGCAACCTGATCGCCTTTGTCTATGCCGGTGACATCTGGACGGTTGATGCTGCCGGCGGTGACGCCCGCCGTATCACCTCCCACCCCGGCATTGAGCTGTTCCCCAAGATCTCACCCGACGGCAAATGGATCGCCTTTTCAGCCGAATATTCCGGCAGCAGGCAGCTATGGGTGATGCCTGCTGAAGGAGGTGCAGCCAGACAGCTCACTTTTTACAACTCCGTGGGAGAGATGCCTCCCCGCGGCGGATACGATCATGTGGTGCTCGACTGGAGCCCCGATAGCCGGCGCATCCTCTTCCGTGCCAACCGCACCAGCTTCGGCGAACGCAACGGTCGTTACTACACCATCGACCTGGATGGGGGACTTGAAATGGCACTGCCAATTGTCAATGGCGGGTTCGCTGTTTTCTCTCCCGACGGCCGTCAACTCTGCTTTACCCCGGTAGATCGGGAGTTCCGCACCTGGAAACGGTATAAGGGAGGACGTGCCACCGAGCTTTGGAGCTATGACCTTGCTAAAAACGAATCACAACAGCTCACCCACTGGGCCGGTAGCGATCAGTGGCCGGTATGGCATGATAACCATATCTACTACGCTTCCGACCGCGACAGTCGCCTGAACATCTGGCGGCTCAACCTTGAAACAGGCCAGGAAGAGCAGATCACCCATCATCGTGAGTTCGATGTGATGTGGCCCTCAGGCGATAACGGGCGGCTGGTTTATGAGATGGGTGGCGCACTCTACTCGCTGGAGCTTGCAACGGGTGAGAATCGCAGGGTGAAAGTGGGCATCCACTACGACAACCCCCATCTGCAAGCCACATACCGTGATGTGAAGGAGTTTGTGGGTAGCTATGGCCTCTCACCTACCGGCAAGCGGGCACTGATTGAGGCAAGGGGGGATATCTTCTCCGTACCGGTGGAAAAAGGAGAGATCCGGAACCTGACCCGCACACAAGGAATAAGAGAGCTCTCTCCTGTCTGGTCACCCAACGGAAAGCAGATCGCTTTCTATTCCGATGCCACCGGTGAATATGAACTATACCTGATGGAGAACAGTGACAATGCCGAGCCGAGGCAGATCACCCACGGCTCGGCAGCCTGGAAGCACGCCGCCGAGTGGTCGCCCAACAGCAGGCATCTGGTCTATAGCGACAGGAGCATGAAGCTCTGGCTGGTGGATACCCACGATGGCAGTCAGAAAGTGATCGATGAGGCTACTGCCGATGAGATCACCGACTACAGCTTCTCACCCGACGGGGAGTGGATTGCCTACAGCAAGACAGCACCCAACTACCAAACGGCGCTCTGGGTTTACAACCTGACCAGTGGCATGAAAAGGCAGCTCACCGACGCCACTTTCTCCGACGGTAATCCGATGTTCAGCCGTGACGGTAAGTACCTCTTCTTTCTTTCTAACCGTGATTTCAACCTGGCATTCAGCAGCTTTGAGTTTGACTACCTCTACAACAACGCCACCCGTATCTACGCGCTGCCACTGCGCGATGATGGCACCACCCTCACCCCTTACCAGGAAGACAAAGAGCCTGCTGTTGGAGCAGAGGTTTCTGAGGATCAGAAAGAGAAAGGGAGGAAGTCTGAAGAGGTGAAGGTCATCATCGATTTCAGTGACATCGCCTCCCGAATAGAGGCATTGCCCATCAAAGCAGGCAACTACCGCCTCCTCGGGACCGTAGAGGAGGGAGTGCTCTACAGTGCCGGCAACAAGGTGATGCGCTATCACATCAGAGAGGAGAAAACGGAAGAGATCCTCGATGGTGCCGGCAACGGCATCCTGGCGGCCGACGGCAAGTCGTTCATCTACCGCAGAGGTAATACGTTCGCCGTGGCGAAGAGCCAGCCGGGACTGAACAGCAAAGATGGAGCGCTCGACCTGGAAAAGCTCACCATGAAGATTGACCCCCGCAAGGAGTGGGAGCAGATCTACCGCGATGCGTTCCGCATCTTTCGTGACTACTTCTATGTGAACAACCTGCATGGCGTGGACTGGGAGGGAATCCGGGAGAAGTATGGCAAGTTGCTGCCTTATGTGCCCAGCCGGTACGACCTGGACTACATCCTCAACGAGGTGGTGAGTGAGACCAACACCGGCCACGCCTATGTGGACTGGGGTGATATCGACCGCGTGAAACGGATCGATGGCGGCTTGCTGGGTGCCGAGTTGGAGGCCGACCTGTCGGCAGGACGCTACCGCATCGCAAAGATCTACCAGGGTGAGAACTGGGATGAGAGCCGCCGCTCACCGCTTACAGAGAGTGGAGTCCAGGTGCAGGAAGGGGATTACCTGTTACGCATCAACGGGCAGGATCTCACCACCACACAAAATCCCTATGAGCTGCTGGAGAACCTTGGAAACAGGCATGTGGAGCTGACGGTCAACAGCACCCCCTCCCTTTCCGGAGCAAAGCAAACCACCATAAAGACCATCACCAGCGAGCAGGAGTTGCGCTACCTGGACTGGGTGAAGAGCCGGCGTGAGTTGGTGGAACGGCTCTCGGGTGGCAGAATCGGCTATATCCATGTGCCCAACACTGCCATCGAAGGTAACAGGGAACTTTTTAAGGGGATGTTGGCCTACAACAACAAGGAAGCGCTGATCATCGACGACCG
>JAHDQF010000023.1 GCA_018433945.1 Proteiniphilum sp.
GACACTAATGGCACCAGTCCGCCGTTGGTTCTTCACACAAAATACAAAAAATGAGAATGATTAAAACGAATAATTAACAAGAAATCTGCATATGCGCTAAACAACTTTAGCTTTTACGCTACTGCGGAAATTAGTACAACAACCGTTTTCGTAATCGAGATGGGAGTAACAATGGTGGCTGCTGCATTTGCAGTTGCCTGATCTTCCGCTTTCACACTTTCAGCACTGATGGCCATTAAAAAAAGGCTCACGAATAAAAACACTAACTTTTTTTTCATACTTTTTGAGTTTTTAATTTTTGTAATTGTTGTGCATTATGATTTTAATAAATACTTCTTGTATAATAAATAATACTATTTGCCTATTTTATTGGCGTTCAACCGCCATTATTATCTTTTTCCGACAAAACATGTTCAATTAAGGACGATGAGGCCTGTAAAAATATATAAATTGTTATTTTTCTGTTTCCCGTAGTAATAAATTGTTACTCTACTGCGCGATTCAACAAAAATTGTTGTTTATTTTGGACACCGCCTTTTCTGTAGAAATACTCCGGCGGAATCAACTTTCATCATTCTTTTTGAACTTTATCTCTATAATTTACAATTTTCGTTGAACCTGTCCATTTTATTAAATTATTGGAGAAAATGGATCAATGAGTCTGCGAAAACCCTTAAAGCCAATTTTAATGGATTGAAATATATTGAGAATCAGGGTTTGTTTTTGTACATTTTAAGCATAAAAGACTTATCGGAGGGGACTCATCAATTAAACAAAAATATATCAACTTCTTGTCTATCAACGGGTTTCACCGAGTCGACTTTTTTCTCGCCGCAAATATACGACCTGTTTCAGAATCACACAAATAAAAACAATAATTTAAATTTATTTAACTATATCTCCTCTTTATCAAGAATAAGCAGGGATCATAACAGATTTATTTAATCTATTTTGACCTACTGTTTACGCAAAATTTGCTGAAGCCACATTTATTGTCCGTAAAATACAATACACGCCGGCTCTTTTTTCAATTTGACATACCTCCATGACATGAATAGTAGCTCGTTCAGTAAAAAGAAGTCCCGAACACAAAGGGGAAGAGATTTAACACACTGTTGAAGTTTCTTTTTTTTTACCCTTTGTAAAACTTAACAACACCTTATGAAAGAATTACGATTCAAATGAATCAAAAAAAGACAATAGATATAACGAAAAAGAGACATTTTCCAACATTATTTTGATGCAAACGTTTGCATATACAACAATGAACGATTATTCCCATCAAAATTACATTATAATATGATTTTAATGCAATAATCAAATTGCTTTTCTGAATTTTACCAAAAGATCACAGTATAATGACAGGTTCAGAGATTGGAGAACGAATACGGGAACAAAGAAAGGTACTTCGGGTAACCCAGCACGATCTGGCTGAAATGGCTGGTATCAGCGTAAATACACTGTATAAAATTGAACGGGGACAGGCAAACCCAACCGTTCTGGTGCTGAATAAAATTGCTGAAATACTGGGAATGGAATTTAAACTGGAAATAAAACAAGCCAAAATTGTAACCGATGCGAAAGGCGAATGTCTATAGAAACGGCAAGCTGGTTGGAGTATTGACTCAATATTCAACCAACAATTATGAATTCCGGTATGACGACAACTGGTTCGCCAATGGAAACCTTCCCGAGGTTAGTTTAACCCTGCCGAAAAACAAACAAGTTTACAAATCGGAATATTTTTTTACGTGAATTGCGTCTTCCATACATTTATAACAGATTCAGGACAATTCTGGATAAAAAATCACATATTTCAAATCAATGGAAAAACGCTACCAAGTCAACAAAAATGGTCAAAGGGAAACGTAAACTTTATTTTCCTGGCGATTGAACGTAACCGGTGCAATCTTCTGCATCTCGAGCAGTACTGAGTCCAGCGATTGATGCCGGGTAGTGAGGGTATAGCTGTAGGCGAGGGCCTCGGGGGTGAGCAGGTTGAACTCCACGTTGAAGCGGCGTTCCAAGACACTGATCACCTCAGAGAGGGGTGAATCATAGAAATAGAGCACGTTGTTCTTCCAGAGTGAGAGGTTGGAGGGATGCATCAGGTTGGTCACCACCAGCTGGCCGGTGATCTTGTCATACTCCGCCAGCTGGCCTGGCGAGAGGGTGTAGCCGTTATGTTGCGTACGAAAGGCGATGCTCCCCTCGTCGAGGGTGACCCGGATCTTGTCGTTCTCACGATAGGAGTTGACATTAAATGAGGTGCCCAACACCTCTACGGTTGTGTTCTGTGAATGCACCTCGAACGGACGTCGTTTGTTCTCCTTCACGTTGAAGTAGGCCTCGCCGTCGAGCCACACCTCACGGCGAAGCAATCCGAACCGCTCAGGGTATCGGATACGGGTATCGGCGTTGAGGAACACCTCGGTACCATCCTGAAAGAAGATGCGGGCATCTTCCCCTTTAGGGATGTAAAGCTCGGTATAGGAAGTTCCCTCGAACAAGGAGGTGCGGCTATTGATGTACCAGCTGAAACCGGCGATCAACAGCAGCGGCAAGAGTACCGCAGCAACACGCAGGGAGAGCTTTCGGATTTGGCTGAGCCTGATATTCCGCTCAATCCGGGAGAAGAGGAGGTCGGACTGTAGTGGGGTGAAAGATTGGCCCGTGTGGGGGTCTCCCTCCATCAGATAGGCATCGCGGTCAATCATATCCGACAGGTGCTGTTGACCTTCAATAGAGTCAGAAAACCATTCCACCACCTCCCGCGCCTCGTACTTCGAAGCGTTCTCGGCGATCACTTTGTTCACTATGTTGTTTTCCTTTCTCAGCATGCAACACTTTTTTGATAGACACCTTTCCGGGTGAAAGATATGAGTTTTGTTTATCCTTTTTTTTACAGTAACATCATTTTAACTTTTTGAAAATAGCTCCTCAGCAACTTGATTGATTCCTGATAGTGGGACTTCACCGTGTTCACGGAGATGCCCATCTTTTCGGCAATCTGCTGGTTGCTGTCGTCGGTCTCAAGCTTGCGGCGGCACACCTCTTTCTTCTGCGGCGGGAGCTGATCGATGCCGCGGTAGAGGAGCTCGTGTGCCTGCTTATCCTCCATCGCCTTGAGAATATCCTCCTCTTCGGGCAAGTCGAACTGCGCCTGCTCGTAGCTGAGCGTCACCTTTACCTTGTTGTCGCGGATGTAGTTGAGGATATAGTTCTTGGTCATGGTGTAAAGGTAATTCTTCAGGTTCACCTCAATGTGGATATCGTGGGTACTCTCCCACAGCTTCACAAAGACATGCTGCACCGCATCCTCAGCCAGATGGGTATTTTTAAGGTACTTCATTGCCAGCGCATAGAGGTAACGATGATACTTGCGGTAAATCATCGAGAAAGCCTCTTTATCCCTTTTTCTTAAAAGAATAAACAGCGTATGATCTTCATTGCCGGTATATCCCTGCATCGATTTTTTCATGGAACGGCACTCCTAACGCGTCAAAGATAGGCAAAAAGGAGAAATAAGCTTTAAGCCCGGAACATTTTAACGATCCGGGTAATACCCTCCACCAGCAGATCCACCTCTTCAGGTGTATTGTAGAAAGCGAAAGAGGCGCGCACGGTACCATCAATGCCCAGTACCCGCATCAGCGGCTCGGCACAGTGGTGGCCGGTGCGCACGGCGATGCCCATCCGGTCGAGAAGCGTTCCCATGTCATAAGGGTGGACCCCCTCCACCAGAAAAGAGATCACATTGCTCTTTTGTCTGGCATTCCCAAATATCCGTAATCCGGGAATAGAAAGCAGTTTATCTGTGGCATACTGCAGCAGCTCCTGCTCATAGCGGCCAATATTGTCGAGCCCAAGGGAAGTGACATAGTTGAGTGCCGTAGCCAGTGCCGCCGTACCAACATAGTCGGGTGTACCTGCCTCAAATTTGTAGGGAAGGGAGTTGTAGGTGGTCTTTTCGAAGGAGACGCTGGCAATCATCTCGCCACCACCCTGATAGGGAGGCAGGGCATTGAGCCATTTCTCCTTGCCGTAGAGCACCCCCACACCGGTAGGCCCGTAGATCTTATGGGAGGAGAAGACCAGGAAGTCGCAGTCAAGGGCCTGCACATCCACCCGCGTGTGCTGCACGCTCTGGGCGGCGTCGATCAGTACCGGAATATCATGCCGGTGAGCCATTGCAACGATCTCTTCTATAGGATTGACCGTCCCCAGCACGTTGGAGATATGGGTGATGGCTATCAACCGGGTGCGAGGGGTAACCAACTTCTCCAGTTCCTCAAGGATCAGCTCACCCTGCTCGTTGATGGGTACCACCCGCAACTGCAGCCCCAGCCTTTCTGCCTGCATCTGCCAGGGGACGATGTTGGAGTGGTGCTCCATGGCGCTGATCAGGATCTCATCCCCTTCGCTGCAGAATGTGTTGCAGAATGAGGAGGCTACCAGGTTGATCGACTCGGTGGCGCCGCGGGTGAAGACGATCTCGTTGGGTGTAGCAGCATTGACAAACTGCTGCACCACCTTGCGGGAAGCCTCATGCTCCTCCGTAGCCTCCTGGCTGAGGAAGTGTACGCCACGGTGCACGTTGGCGTTCATCGTGGTGTACATCGCCACGATCTTATCGATCACGCACTGTGGTTTTTGTGTCGTTGCCGCGTTGTCGAGGTAAACCAGCCGCTTCCCATACACCTCACGAGTGAGAATCGGGAAATCGCCCCGCAACTGATCAATGTCTGTTGGCTTCAACATCCTACTAACCTACTAACTTTTAACAAAGAACCATGAACCAAATCTGCTATTTGCATACATTACAGTTGCCGCATCGCATCAGCTCGCCGCGGAAACGCTTTTCTATGAGCATCGCAAGACGTTCCTGCAGGGTATCAATCCGTATCAGGTCCACCACATCACGGGTAAAGGCCACCATTAGCAACAGCTTTGCCTCCTCCTTGTCGATTCCACGTGCACGCATGTAAAAGAGTGCATCCTCATCGAGTTGACCGGTGGTGAGCCCGTGCGAGCACTTTACATCGTCGGCATAGATCTCCAGCTGAGGCTTGGAAAACATCTGCGCCGTTGTGGAGGCCAGCAGGTTGCGGTTATTCTGGTAGGCCTGCGTCTTCTGTGCATCTTTCTCTACCAATATTTTTCCACAAAAAACACCGGTAGCGCTGTCGTCGAGCACTGTCTTGAACAACTCGTTGCTGGTGCAATTGGGTACGACATGATCGAGGAAAACGAAATTATCGATATGCTGTTTGCGGTCGCAAATGGCCAGTCCCCCGGCAACCACTTGCGCATGCTCACCCAGGATGCGAAAACAGTAGTTGTTGCGGGTATATCCATTGTGCAGCGTGATGCCGCTGGTCACCACGTGTGAGTGCTCCAACTGCTCACTGAAGAGGTTGCTCAGGCGTGTCACCTTCAACGAGTTCTCCTCCAGCTCGTAAAGATCCACCTCTGCGTGGGCGGCAGCAGCGACCTCAGTGACCTGCGTCACCACAAAGTGCACATCATCCACCGCATGGTCGCACACCAGCAGCTTCACATGGGCATTCTCCCCGGCGATGATCAGCAGGCGGCGGTTCACGTTCAGGTCCACCCCACCCCGCAGGATATTGATCAGTTGCAACGGTTTCTCCACCGTCACGTTCTCCGGCACGTAAACCACAAAGCCATCCTGGGCAAACATGGTGTTGTAAGCCACCACCCCATTGTCGGAGTAGTCAGCGATCAGACCATAATGAGCGTTGAAGATATCCGGATGCTCCTCCGAGAATCGTTGCAAGCTGCCCACATAAACCCCTTCAGGCAGTGGATCGTTAGCCAGGGGCTTGTCGTAGTAGCGATCGTTGATCAGGAAGTAGAGATGGGTGGAGAGGTTGGGCACATCGCACTTGAAAGCGTCATAGGGATTCACCGGAATGGGTATGTTCCGCAGGTTCAGTCCCAGGTCTGCATCAAATGCACGTGCCACGTTGGAGTGTTTGTAATCCTCCTCGCGGGAGGTAGGGAACCCGATCTGCTGAAAACGGTCAAATGCGGCATCACGGTGCCGGTTCATCCCCTCCACGGAGTTGGCATCGAGCTCGCTTCGAAACTGTTGAAACAGATCTTTATACTGTTGTTCTATCATTGTTCTGAATGGGTTGCGTGTTAGGGGTTAATCAGCCAGTCATAGCCTCTCTTCTCGAGCTCCAGCGCCAACTCGGGGCCTCCAGTGCGAATGATCCTGCCGGCATAAAGCACATGCACCTGATCGGGCTTGATATACTCCAGCAGCCGCTGGTAGTGAGTGATCAAGATGGTGGCGTTCTCTTTCGTCTGCAGCTTGTTCACACCTTGCGCCACTACACGGAGCGCATCAATGTCAAGGCCGGAGTCAGTTTCATCAAGGATGGAGAGCTGCGGGCTGAGCATCGCCATCTGAAAGATCTCGTTTTTCTTCTTCTCTCCACCGGAGAAGCCCTCGTTCACCGAACGGCTCACCAGGTTGCTGTCCATGCCGAGCAGCTCTCGCTTGTCGCGCATCAGCTTCAGGAAGTCGCTCGCCGGGATGGGTTCCTCTCCCCTGTACTTGCGTTGTTCGTTCACGGCGGCACGCATGAAGTTAACCATGCTTACTCCGGGGATCTCTACAGGGTACTGGAAGCTAAGGAAGAGCCCTTCCCGGGCACGATCCTCCGGCTCCATCTCCAGCAGGTCTTTCCCCTTGAAAAGGATGCTGCCGCGGGTCACTTCGAACTTGGGATTACCTGCCAGCACAGAGGCCAGCGTACTCTTTCCGGAACCGTTGGGCCCCATCACTGCATGTATCTCACCCGGTTTCACCTCCAGGTTGATCCCCTTGAGGATCTCTTTTTCTTCTACGATTGCATGCAGGTTCTTTATCTGTAACATATTGGTTGCTTATTGGTTGTTGTCATCACAAAAAAAAGCGGCTCAGTTGCTGCCATGCCGCCTGAGAACATCATTTCCGGCCTGTTACCGGTGAGTGGTAAATGCCGCCACTGAATAACAACTGCCAGCGCGAATTGTTTGGCATGACCGTTGAATGATCGATGTACTGTTCAGCATATTATTCCTTTCCCGCTTCGGCTCAACGTTTTTCATCTTCGCTGATGATCTCCTCCGCCTCTTTGATCTTGCGAAACAGGTCAGAGGCGAAGACAAAGTCGTTCAACTTCTCATTATCGGCATCCATCACCTCTGACTTGTTCCCCTCCCACTCCTTGATTCCTTCGTTGAGAAAGATGACGTGGTCGCCGATGTTGATCACCGAGTTCATGTCGTGCGACACCACGATGGTGGTGATATCGAAGTCGGTTGTTATATCGCTGATCAGTTCGTCAATCACCTGCGATGTCTTGGGGTCGAGACCGGAATTGGGCTCGTCGCAGAAGAGATACTTGGGGTTGAGCACAATGGCCCGGGCAATGGCGGCACGCTTCCTCATCCCACCGCTGATTTCGGAGGGAAGCAGGTTGGCTGCCTGCAGCATATCAACCCGCTCCAGGCAGAACTCCGCCCGCTTGCGACGTTCACGCCGGTTCTTGCGGGAGAACATTTCGAGCGGAAACATCACATTTTCAAGCACCGTGCGCGAGTCGAACAACGCTGCGCCCTGAAACAGCATTCCAATGTCGCGCCGCAGTCGCCGTATCTCGCCGCCTTGCATGTTGGTGAGGTTCCTCCCGTCGTAAAGGATCTCCCCCGATGTGGGCTGGATGAGCCCCACAAGGCATTTTAGCATCACCGTCTTACCGGATCCGCTCTTGCCGATGATGATGTTTACCACCCCTTTTTGGAAAGTCGCATCGATGTTTTTAAGTACCATCGTCCCATCGAACTCTTTCACCAGGTTTCTTACCTCTATCATATCACTTCAATTTTATCCCATGGCCAGCTGCGTGAAGAGCAGGTCGGTAGCCAGTATCAGAATGCTGTTGATCACCACGGAGCGGGTACTGGCTTCTCCCACCTCAAGGGCACCACCGCTGGCAGTGTATCCAAAGTATGCAGCCACCGACGAGATGATGAAACCGAAGAGCATCGACTTTGCGATGGAGTACCAGACAAACGCCTCGGAGAAGAATGCCTGGATACCATAGACATAGGTCTCCACCGAGGGGGTGCCCAGCACCATGCAGATGATGTAACCTCCAAAGAGTCCCGTGAACATGCTGAAGATCACCAGCACCGGCATAAAAAAAACGAATGCAGCGATTTTGGGCAGGATCAGGTAATTGGCTGAGTTGACGCCCATGATCTCCAGGGCATCTATCTGTTCGGTGATCCGCATAGAGCCGAGCTCGGAGGCGATGTTCGACCCCACCTTTCCGGAGAGGATCAGACACATGATGGTGGAGGAGAACTCCAGCAGGATGATCTCTCTCGATACGACCCCCACGGTGAAGCTTGGCAACATGGGAGAGTCGATGTTGAGCGCAATCTGCAGCACGATGACAGCACCGATGAAGAAAGAGATGATCACCACAATCCAGATGGAGTTGACACCCAAGGCATACATACTTTTCAGGAACTCTTTCAGGAACTGACTGAACCGATCAGGGAGGGAGAGCACCCGCTTCAACAGCAGGGCATATTCGCCAACACTTTCCAGGGAACTGATGATACTCATGGGACAATGATTGTTCACTTTTATTGCTGCAAAGATAGAAATTTTATTTCTC
Organism: Proteiniphilum sp.; assembly: GCA_018433945.1. GTDB lineage: Bacteria > Bacteroidota > Bacteroidia > Bacteroidales > Dysgonomonadaceae > Proteiniphilum. The sequence goes on from JAHDQF010000023.1 coordinate 8,706, forward strand.
TTGCATAAATCATTATTTTTGCACAATGTTTGAACTAAATGACAGGGAGCTGGGTAAAATTGTAGTGATACCCAACCGCAGAGCGAAAAAGATCATCGCACGCCGGAAAGAAGATCATATCCGGCTCACGGTGCCACACAACTTTAACCCTAAGCGTATCCTCTCACTTCTGGAGGAGTTGCGTCCACGGCTATTACAGCTCATGCCGCAACCCCCGGTAACCTTCAACGAGGGGGATGTGATCCGCTCACTCACTTTCGAGGCGAGGCTGGTACGTGACCCTTTCCAAAAGAGCTTACGACTCACCCTGAAAGAGGGTAAGCTAAACATCATTGCTCCCAAAGGACTGGACATCACCCGTAAAGAGGTGCAACAGGCAATACGTGGTGCCATCAACCAGGTACTGCGTATGGAAGCCAAGCGGGTGTTGCCGGCAAAGACCGCTCTCCTTGCAAAGCAGCATGGCCTTACTTACAACAGCGTGAAGATTGGGAGCAGCCGTGGCCGCTGGGGCAGCTGTTCCACGCGCAGGGACATCAACTATTCTCTCTTCCTGATGTTGCTGCCGGAGCGGCTCATCGATTACGTGGTGCTGCACGAGCTGGCCCATACCGTGGAGATGAACCACAGCGATCGTTTCTGGCAGCTGCTGGAGCGGATGTGCGGCTGCAACACGGAAGAGCTGCGGCGGGAGACCAAGAGGTATCATTCAGACAGCTACCACTTCCTGGCGGAAAAATAAGCTGTTCAGGTTTAAAGATCCTTGATTAGCTGGTCTTTTTCGGTGTCATACATGCTCATGCGCGAGTTGACCAGTGCCTCCCAATGCTCCCTGAAATCACCCTCCATGTCAATCATGAAATCTTCCGATCCTCTTTCATCGAGCTTCCTCATCAGCCCGTTTACGGTGATCAGGTTGATATCAATTGCCGGCTGATAGGCCATCACCCGTTCGTCGTGCGGGGAGGGGGTGGCAGAGATGATGCGCAGCTCGAGCAGCTCATCGAGGATGTCATGAGTAAGGCGCGCCGGCACCTTGCAGCGGAGTGAGAGCTGCTCGGCAGTGAGCGGTAGCTTCTCATCGGCAAAACGCTGCACGATGGCGGAGGTGATCATCAACGTAAAGAAATCGCGGTAACGGCGGCTGATGTTACGTGTCTCTTTCTCGAAGGAGAAGTTACGTACGTTCTGTGCGGCATAGGAGACCTCGGCACCGATCAGCACGATGAACCAGGACATCTGTAGCCAGAGGAGCATCAGTGGGATCGCGGCGAATGTACCGTAGATGGCGTTGTAGCGGGTGATCCATAGCTGTCCGCTGAGGTAGAGCATCTGGAAAAACTGAAAAGCGGCGCCGGCCAGTGCTCCTGCGATCAGCGCATTGAGGAACTTCACCTTGGTGTTGGGCAAAAACTTGTAGAGGGCGGTGAAGATGAAAATGATCACCACCAACGGTACAATGTTGAGCAGCCGTGGAATGAATGGGTAGAGGATATAGACGATCTTCAGTGTGTTGTTCTGGGGGTAGCTGATGATGTTGAGCGCGTTGACCAGCACGAAGAAGAATGGGATAAGCAGTACCATGGCCGAATAATCGGTCACCTTGCGGGTGATGCTCCTGCCGTGTGTGATGCGCCATATCTTGTTGAAGTTGTTCTCAATGTCACCAAAGAGCTTGATGATGGTGTAGAGGAAGAGCAGGATACCGATCCCAGCAAAGACACCACCCCCACGAGCCTCCTCCAGCGACTTCTCAATCAGCTCGAACAGTAGATTCAGAAACTCCCGCGTACGGCTATCGGCCGTAGCCTCTTCGGCCATGCCGGGCGTCACGGCATTTACAGCAGCCTCTTCTCCAATCGTTATGGCATCACCCTGCCTGCCGGAGAAGACCACCATGCTGTCGGTATCAACATTGGGCGTTACAGCCATCACCTCACTGCTGGGATTCTCACCCAGCATAAAGCTGAAGATGCTGCTCTCCATGATGTTTTCGATGCCAAACCCTCTTGCAATGGCAAAAATCACCGCCAGCAGCGGCACGATGGAGAGGAGGGTGCGGTAGGTGAGCGAGCGGGAACTGGCAGCAATGTCGAGCTCCTGCACATTGCGCACGGTGAGGATCACCGTCTTGATGATGTTGTAGAGAATATTCTTCTTGTTGGAGAGCGTTTCGGGATTCTGCCGCCAGATACCATAGGAGAGGAAATGGAGCAGCTCCTTCATCCGGATCTTCATCCGTTCGAGCCTGCCCGGCTTCTCCTCTTCGTCATAGTCGCGTTGCTTCCTTCTTCTTGCCATTCCTGGGTCAGTTACATAAAAAAGCAGCTGGTCTGTAAGCCGGGTTCTGTGCCCCGTTCTAGACGGGGTGTCTGTCATTTATCTGGGGACAGGTGTCACCACCAGCCTCTAGCGGCCTACCCCCCGGCATCGGGCGAGCAACCCTACTTATCCGGTATACATGGCCTTGCAACCCATAACGCGTACGGCATGCCGTGTTGCCACGGCACCCGGTGGGCTCTTACCCCACCTTTTCACCCTTACCCCGGCACAAGGCCATGGCGGTTTTTTTCTGTTACGCTCATCTGCCCTCACGAACAGCTTCCCGTTAGGAAGTATGGCGCTCTGCGTTGCCCGGACTTTCCTCTGCGACAATGGTGTCGCAGCGACAAACCGACCAGCTGCAACTGCAAAAGTAATAATAAGTTATGATTTAGTACCCGTTTCACCCGTTTTTTCTTGATCTTTGCTTCATCCTTTTGCCGTAAAGGAAATATTTATATTGGCACATATTTTCAGAAAAAATCTATCCATATGGTAACACGGAAGACATTTTATTTCATTTTTTTGTATATTTCGGCCCAAAAGTTTTCCTGACAGCGATTATCTGCTAAAATAGACTGTGAACCATCGCCAGCGTACCTATTTCCTGAGGCAGGTCACGTAGTGCAGGAACTGCTTGGGCTATGCTGGTGCGTGAATGGAAATCAGGGAGCGAAGGCGACTTAAATAACCCGACATCCGTGAACATCCAGATAGAACCGACAAAAACAAAAAAAACTGAGTCCGCTTTAAAAAGTCCAAAAATTGACGTTTTGAAACTATAAACACCTAACAATCAACGATAAGCGGTACAGGATATTGACTACTCAATATTGAAAAAAAGACTGTTAACGGATAAACAAGTGCTGGAAATTGATATAAGGTAACATAATTAATTTACCGTCATGAAAAAATTTGGATTCTTATTTGTTGTAGCATTGCTAACCCTATTACAAGCGTGCGGAAAATCAGCCACATACAAGGCCGACGTCATTATTTATGGAGGTACTTCCGCTGCCGTCACTGCTGCTGTCGAGGTAATACAATCCGGTAAAAAGGCCATTATTGTCTCGCCGGATACACATTTGGGCGGTCTTTCTTCGGGTGGGCTCGGTTTTACTGATACAGGCAACAAGGCTACCATCGGAGGGTTGTCCCGGGAGTTTTACCACAGGGTGTGGCTTCACTATAACGACCCGAACTCCTGGAAATGGGAAAAACACGAGGAGTATGGCAACAAGGGACAAGGAACACCTGCTATGGATGGAGAAAACCGTACCATGTGGATTTTTGAACCGCACGTGGCGGAGAAGATTTTTGAAGATTTTATCACAGAATACAACATTCCGGTATACAGGGATGAGTGGTTGAACCGTGAGTCAGGTGTCGTTACGAAAGACGGTAAAATTGTGTCATTCACCACGCTCTCGGGCAAAACATTCGAAGGGAAAATGTTTATCGACGCCACCTATGAGGGAGATCTGATGGCAAGTGCAGGTATCACTTATACAGTTGGAAGGGAAGCCTGTCCGGTATATAATGAGCAGTGGAACGGTGTGCAGGCCGGTGTATATCACCACGGACACTATTTTAAATCCGATATCAGCCCTTATATGATTCCGAACGATCCCAACAGCGGGCTCTTGCCTTATGTATCCAGTGAACCTATACAACCCAATTGCACGGGTGATGATAAAATTCAGGCTTACTGTTTCAGGTTATGCATGAGCAACCATCCCGACAACCGGGTACCGTTTGAAAAACCGGAGAACTACGATCCCATGAACTACGAACTGCTGGCACGTGTGTTTGAATCGGGCTGGGATGAGTGGTTCAATAAGTATGACATGATTCCCAATAGAAAAACGGATACCAACAACCACGGTCCGTTCAGTACTGATTTTATCGGAATGAATTATGATTATCCTGAGGCATCATACGAAAGGAGAAGAGAAATTATTGAAGAACATGAGAATTATCAAAAAGGCTTGTTGTATTTTGTATCGACTGACGAACGGGTACCAGAAGATATCAGAAACGAAATGAGCAAATGGGGTCTGGCAAAAGATGAATTTACGGATAACGGCAACTGGCCACATCAATTGTATATTCGTGAAGCAAGAAGAATGATAGGAACCTATGTGACCACTGAAAATGAAGTCCTCGGACATGTAAACGTTACTGATCCGGTCGGCATGGGATCCTATACCATGGATTCTCACAACGTACAGCGGTATGTGACAGAGGAAGGCTATGTACAAAATGAAGGGGACGTTGGTGTTCATCCGGGAAAACCGTACAAGATTTCCTATGGATCCATTATCCCTAAAAAGGAGGAATGCACCAATCTACTGGTACCTGTTTGTGTTTCGTCCAGCCACATTGCCTTTGGCTCGATCCGCATGGAGCCGGTATTTATGATTCTGGGCCAATCCGCAGCCACGGCTGCCTGCATGGCAATTGACCGGAGAGAAGCGGTTCAGGATATCGACTACGTACTGTTAAAAGACAAATTATTGAGCAAAAAGCAGATACTTGAAATTGAATAGAAACCACTTTCATGTAAACTTCCAATAGAAAACTACGCGTAAAAGAAAATGATTACTTTTCTGATTTCCCTGGCCATCCTGTTAGCCGGTTATATCTTTTATTCCAGATTTCTGGATAAAGTGATGAAGGTCGATGCCGGCCGGCCTACGCCCTCAATCACCCTGAATGATGGGATCGATTACGTACCTATGCCCTTGTGGCGTGTGTATCTTATTCAATTTCTGAATATCGCCGGGCTGGGACCGATATTCGGCGCCATTGCCGGCGCGATGTGGGGACCCGTCGCATTTCTGTGGATTATATTCGGAACGGTCTTTGCGGGAGGAGTGCACGACTATTTCTCCGGAATGCTTTCCGTCAGGCACGATGGCAAGAGCATTAACGAAATAATCGGTATCTACCTGGGAAAATACGCCAAGCAGATCATGACCCTTTTCACGATTATTTTGCTGATACTTGTCGGAGTCGTCTTCATTTCCGGTCCGGCTGGATTGCTCGCCGGACTTACCCCTACATCGCTCGATTTTACCTTCTGGGTATGGGTCATCTTCGTCTATTATATCCTGGCGACCCTTCTTCCCATCGACAAGATCATCGGGAAAATCTACCCGATCTTCGGGTTCGCCCTGATCTTCATGGCGATCAGCCTGATCATCGCGCTTCTGGTGCAAGGGTATCAGATTCCCGAACTGAACGCGGAAAACTTCCGGAATTTTCATTACGACAAGGAGCGGTTTCCGATATTCCCCATGCTTTTCATTACCATTGCCTGCGGCGCTATCTCAGGGTTTCATGCTACGCAGTCGCCGCTCATGGCGCGCTGTCTGAAGAATGAGAAAGAAGGACGAAAGGTCTTCTACGGCGCAATGGTCACCGAAGGAGTTGTCGCCCTGATATGGGCCGCCATCAGCATGAGTTTTTTCGGCAGTGTGGATAAGCTGAACGAGGTGATGATCGCACAAAATGGGAATGCGGCATGGGTAGTAAACAAAGTGTCGAATTCCCTTTTGGGAAACTTTGGAGCCGTCCTGGCCGTTTTGGGAGTCGTTGCCGCGCCAATTACGTCAGGCGATACCGCTTTCAGAAGCGCAAGACTGACAATTGCCGACCTTGTTAAAACGCCCCAGAAGCTGATCCGTAACCGCCTGATCATCATCATCCCATTATTTACAGTTGGTTTTTTACTGACCAGAATCAACTTCGACGTCATCTGGCGCTATTTTGCATGGGCCAATCAGACACTCGCCACCGTGGTGCTGTGGACCATTACGGTTTACCTGGTAAACACCAAAAGCCGGTTCTATTTCATCACGTTGATTCCGTCAATCTTCATGACAGCGGTAGTCACCTCCTACATCATGCTGGCGCCGGAGGGGTTTGCCCTTTCAAAAACAATCTCTTATTCGACAGGCCTGGCTGTGACAATGATATCCTTCATTCTCTTCCTGTTCTTTAGAAAAAAACATGGACAATAAAAAACATCTCCAGCAACCTCCTTTTTATGTAGGAAAAAATTTATGACAGCAGTAGACTTATGTTCATCTAAATTTAAGTAGTTGGACAACTTACTGGGTACATTATCGACATCTTATCGGTCAGACGGGAATTGATTGAGTTGATCTTCAGAGAAAGCATTCGTATCATACAACCTATTCCTGAGCCTGTGATAAAAGATAATCTCTCAACAAAGATATTCTCATTGCCTGAAATATAGAGAGCAGTACCCCGAAATGTTCATCCAGATCCTCCTCTTCGAAATCTATTTCATCAAGGATGGAGAAATAGAGACTTTCCAGTCCTGCAAAGTTTGCCTCCATCACAAAGTAACTAAGTCTCAGGATCTGTAACCTGGCGTACTCAGCCGGGGTGATCTTTTCGCGATTTCCAAACACTGACGCATAAAGGAGCTCTTCCTCTTTGAGACTGTGTTCCGGGATACGATTTGTAATATCTTCTAATTTTAACAGTCCGTAATCGGGGAATCGGGCGAGGGCTGCTGCAATTTTTTCACTTTTCAAGATTGAATCGTCTATCTCCTGAATTTCCATCACGGAGAGATAGGGCAAATCACCCCCCTTTTTCCGTAAATATTTTTCTAATTTATTGTTATCCGACTCTCTTCTGATGTATGCGATATCCTTTTGGGTAAGCGATGACTTATCCCGCAACCCCAGCATCTCAGGCACTGCATCTTCGCTGATGGAGTAAAGAAAAGCCTCTTCTTCCCATCTCTCCTCCCATAATACGAACTCTTCTACCGGAATAATCTCACGATACAAAATTTCGGCCAAAGCGAGTAGTCTTGTGAAATTCTCATCATTCTTACCATCTTCATCGACTTCATCCGGATCCATTTTATCCAGATTCTGACTCAAATCCAAGAAAATAGTCACATTTTCTTCGTAACTGTTCTCCGCGTATTCACGGAAAAAAATCTCCTCATCGTCTTCCTCGTCATAATCCTCGTCATCCTCATATGCATCGTCGTCATAATCCTCATCATCCTCTTCTTCTTCATCCCAATCATCAAAGGGAGAGTCGTCACCCTCTAATATATAATGATAATTCCCTGCTCCAACATTCTTTTCCAATGTGTTGATAATACGATTGACCATGGCCTCATCCTCAAAGGGCCCCTGCACATAGAGAGGTTTGCCGTCGGTATGGCCGCAATTAATCTCAATGATCGGTATCGTGTCATTGTCTTCTTCCAGCATACACTGCGTGATGGAGAGAAAATCTTTGTGGGGTTTAAAGCCCATCTCTTCTGCAAACTCCCATCCGGCATGGATGATGTTATGCACCAGGGCATAATCGGTTTCAACCAGCTCATATACCTCCGACATCTTATCCAACACCACGTTGAAATGTTCTTTTGGTATGTTGAAATCGAATAGGGTATCTTTGATCCCCAGGCACTGAAGATCGACCAGATAGGAACAGTAGGTAATATTCCCATTGACATGCCGGCGGGCAATAATAACCTGCGCCATTCCTCCCTCATCCCAGCCTTCGTTGATATAACATTTAAAGATAGGCAGGTTGCGGGCTCTCTGACGGATATAGTTCTCGGGGGAAAGGATCTGGGGGTTCTGTTTCTTTGCCATTGTTGTTTTTTTGAGCCTTTGACAGGTGATTCATATCGTGAAGAGAGGACGTCACTCCTCAGCCGTTTGTATGGGAAGCACAAAAATAAGGATAATTTTTCGAAAACAGGTTTGACTTGTTCAGGATTTGAACCAATTTAGCAAAGACCAAACAGTTTATTACAGTTCACTCTAAACGAACCAAATCACTTTTATTTCCCATACCCGTTATGACCAATCGTTGTATGGCACGGCTACAGGCAACGTAGAAGAGGGATTTCTCCGATTTGATTTCCTGTTTCTTCTCTTCTTCAGTCAGATTGTTAAAATTATGGTGCTTGTATGGAAGTGTCCTGTCGTTAACATCTACCAGGAATACATGTTTGAATTCCAATCCCTTCAATCCGTGAAAGGTTGTCAGTCTTATACCCTCGTTATTCCTGTTTAACAGAAATTTTGTAACATAGGGTACCATATTTTGATGCAGATGGTTTCTGAAATCATTAACAGAATCACGGAAACGAGCTGCAATCACGATATCGTTGTAATGAAAACCTTGTGCTATAAGAGATTCTATCTCTTTCAACACAGCATCCAATTCATCCTCTTTCGAAGGATACACATGGTATTGAGGCTTCTCCCCATGAAACAGAGATAAATATCCCGACTTCTCCTCCATGTTGCCGTCGAAGTCGTCGAAATCCTCGCCCCAAAGAACGGATATGGCCAGGTTTTTAATTTCCTCTGTCGTTCGGTAGTTTATCCGGAGCCGATTGCTACGTTTACCCCGGATATTGATCCCCGATTTCGAGAAGTTGATCTTCTTTTTATAAATGTTCTGTAAGGGGTCACCTACCAGGAAAAGGTCGTTCTCCTTTTCTTTCACCAAAGAACGTATAAATTTTAGTTCCACGCTTGAGAAATCCTGTAACTCATCCACTATTACATGAGAAAATTCGCTGCTCTCTATCCCGTTTAAATGATTGCTAAGCATGTTATACACCTCCTCCTTGTAATAAAGATGAGAAGACTGTTTTTTCTCCATATACTTTTCGATCAGATTCCACACATCGATACGTTGTTTCCTGCCGATTGGCTTACCCCTGCCAACACGGCTTGCCTTTAAATACCCATCTAAGCTTTGAATATACTGATCAAGCACCACCTCTTCAAATTCTCGTGACAAAAATTCCTGATCAAACTCAGAGAGTTCTTCCAGCAACACCTCTTCCCATAATTCCATTGGTTTCACCACCGCACTCAGCCCAAACAGTTTGGCCGTACCTGGTAACAAGTGGTATTTCTGTGCAAGCCTGAATGCCAAAGAATCAATATTCTCTATGTGAAATGAACTCTCGCTTATATTCAATCCAAGGGCTAATGATTTTAAGTTTTCGGTAAGCTCTTTGGTAAAGGTTGTGAAAAGAATAGGTTGTGGATCAGTTTTGTTTTCTGCCAGGAATTTTAAACGATGCAATGCAGCCACGGTTTTACCTGTGCCGGCACCCCCGGAAAGTTTGATAGCACCCTTAAACTGTCCATATACAAAAGTCGACTGCGAAGGGTGGAGATAATACTTCCATTTCTGCAATGAACCCTGCAAAGCCTCATTCAGCATCTCATCATCTGTCAGTTCAATGAATGAACGCGCATTGTTTTTGCTATCGATCGAACTTTCATCATTCAAACCTTCACGCACACTTGTCAACAAAGCATCCATGTTAGCACCATCCAACAGGTAAAACAGGTTTTCAAAAGCATCTTCAGGCAAGTATCCTTCCAATTGTTCCAGGTTGTTGAAATCTTTCACTTTTAAAACTGATGGGAGCAACACTTCCGGGACACCCAGTTCCATCAACTCCTTGCCACGATATTTACCCATGAAGAGGTCGGTTGACTCAACCACCTCCCTGGTTTCCTTTTCAATACTCTCATCCAGAATAAATACCTGATAAGCCTGCGTCTGCTCATTCCAGTCTATCCGCTTGTTTTTTGCCCAATCCATCGCCTCGTCATGGTTGTCAATCCATACAAGCAGATACAAATCTCCAGCCTTTACCTCTTTGAGTATTGCCCTGTATTTCTGATCAATGCGAGCTGTACGTAGCGACTGATCCTTAAATGTGCTAATTGCCTCCAGGTTGATTGTCGCACTTTTAGAGTCGGTTCTGAATTTACTGATAAAGTCAGTAACCTTGCTTTGTGTTCCCTTGTTGACTTTTAGAAAGGCATCCCAAAACTTATCGTAAATAAATAGCTTCATAATGTGATTTCATTTAATTGCTCCTTATTGTAGATTGTAAACCCTGCTTCTTGAAACACTTTCGAGCTTTCGTCGGAATAGGGGCAGATAGCAATCCTCAGCGTTTCCAGCACCAATTCAGCATCAGCTAAAATATTTCCTTCATCATCTAGCCAGGAATCTAAGAACTCCATGTTCTCTCTGTTAATCAATTTTTTCTCCACTGCTTGCTTCAAAACTGGATGTATAATAGGTGAATACGACTGTTTCAGCTCTTTAAGTAACTCAGGACCGGCAAGTTCATCAACTCCCTCATCACCTTCAAATGTATTATCCACATTATCTGTTGTTTGATAGAGGTTGAAAAGATGCCAAAAATATTCCCATTCATTTTTATCAATATCCACTAATTCTTTCAATCGAAGGTTAGAGTATATCTTTTTATCACCGATATTCACCCAAATATTCCATTCTGCAAATCTAAAAGACGCTTCATGTTGTACGGGCAACAGAGCATTAAAGTCAGTAACCCGGTTATTTTTGATAAAGCTGTCGTAGGTCATCTCTTTAGATAGCAGTAATTGCAAAGAATCCGGATTGAATGATGGTTCCAATAACTTCTCGGTCCATGAACCCAAATAGGTAAACCATGATTTTTCAAAAAGACCTATTGGCGGTTTCTGCAGTTGTTCCCAAAATCGTAAAAAGTTGTTCTTCGGCAAGGAATAATTCACAATTTCACCATAACGAACTGTTGGTATCAACTTTCCCAGATAATTAGGTGAAAACCGGGTTAGATAATTATGATACAACTCATCGAAGCCATTTCCCGTTTTTTCCAGAATAGCCTGCAGATTAGTCAGGTCGTTCCATGTAAGAGTCCAGCTACGATATTCAGGTTGTGCAGCAATTGCCTGTCGTATTCTGATATCTTTTTTAAACACGTTGTGTTCTTCTGAAGCGTGGAACTGGAATCCATCAAGATAAAGCGCAATTTTTGGAACCTCCTCAGTATATGATATACCCTTGTATGTATATTCTGCACACACTACCAGGAAGTCAACTCTTGTGCTGTAAGCGATACCATCTTTGGGACCTAACGAAATCTGGGGCCTGATCCAATACATCGCAGTGGTATCCCCTTTGTTGATTTTCAGTTCGTAATACACCGAATCTTCATCTTTCTTCGATTGAAAACCGTACCCTTCGTTATTCTCAGCAAAAATCTGAAGCAGTTTTATAAACCGTTCCTCCAATTCCGATTCTTCAATCTTCCCGGAATTGGTCAGCGAGCCAAGGCCATGATCGTTTTTAATCCATTGTTCTGAGTTTCTGTATATCCTCTCGAACCACTCCTCTGCCTTTTTCCGACTTAA
>JAHDQF010000078.1 GCA_018433945.1 Proteiniphilum sp.
AAGCTGGCGGTGCTGGCCATCGACCCTTCCAGTGAGCGCTCCAAGGGGAGCATCCTGGGCGACAAAACACGGATGGAGAAGCTCTCCATGGAGGAGAACGTCTTTATCCGTCCCTCCCCTTCTGCGGGATCGCTGGGGGGGGTGGCACGGAAGACGCGTGAGACCATTGTGCTCTGTGAGGCGGCGGGCTTCAATTACCTCTTCGTGGAGACGGTGGGGGTGGGACAATCGGAAACGGCTGTCCACTCGATGGTCGACTTCTTCCTGCTGATACAGCTGGCCGGCACCGGCGATGAGTTGCAGGGCATCAAGCGGGGCATCATGGAGATGGCCGACGGCATCGTGATCAACAAAGCCGACGGTGAGAATATCGAAAAAGCACAGATGGCACAACGGCAGTTGCGCAATGCGTTGCACCTTTATCCCCTGCCCGAGTCGGGCTGGTCGCCCGAGGTGCTTACCTATTCGGGCTATTACAAGATCGGCATAGCCGAAGTGTGGGAGATGATTCACCGTTACATCCACTTTGTGAAGCAGAATGGTTACTTCGACCGCAAGCGGAAAGAGCAGGCCAAGTACTGGATGTTCGAAAGCATCAACGAACAGTTGCGCAACGGCTTCTACCGTGACCCGGAGATTGCTCAGTTGTTGGTGCGACTCGAGGAAGAGGTGCTGCAGGACCGCAAGAGTTCATTCACTGCTGCGCGGGAGGCGCTGGAAGCCTACTACCGGAAAAAGCGGTAAAAAAATAGGGTGGATAAAAAAATGGATCCGGATGAGTGGCGGATTTAATTTTTTTTCCTACATTTGCACCACCAAACCATAATGGCGCACTCTTCTAACGGTTAGGAAAATTGTTTCTCAGGCAATGAATAGCGGTTCGATTCCGCTGTGCGCTACAAATCAGGCTGAAATTCAAGATCTTACAAAACCATGGCGGGCTTTTTTTGTTCGCCATGGTTTTTGTTTATTCACTTTCCCTTGTTACGCCATGTTGTGAAACACGTTCTGCACGTCTTCGTCCTCTTCGAACTTGTCGAGCAATTTTTCAATCTGGGCGCGTTGCTCCTCGTTCAGCTCCTTGGTGTCGTGCGGGATCCGTTCAAACTCGGCGGAATGAATCTCAAAGCCATTCTGCTCAAGGTAGGACTGGATGTCGGCATAGGACTTGAAGTCGCCATAAAGCAGGATCTCTCCATCCTCCACCTCCATCTCATCCACGCCGTAGTCGATCAGCTCCAGCTCCAGATCTTCGAGTGAGACACCCTCTTTCTCGGCGATCCGGAACACACATTTATGGTCGAACAGAAACTCGAGGCTGCCGGAGGTGCCAAGTGTGCCGCCATGCTTGTTGAAGTAGCTGCGCACGTTGGCCACGGTGCGGGTGGGGTTGTCGGTGGCGGTCTCCACCACGATGGCGATGCCAAAAGGCCCATACCCCTCGTAGACCATCTCCTTGTAGTCCGACACATCCTTATCGGTGGCTTTCTTGATGGCCCTTTCGACGTTCTCTTTGGGCATGTTCTCTTTTTTGGCCTGCTGTATCAGCACGCGGAGACGGGGGTTGGTGTCGGGATCGGGTCCACCCTCGCGTGCGGCGATGGTGATCTGTTTCCCCAGTTTGGTGAAGACGCGGGCCATGTTGCCCCAGCGTTTCAGCTTGGTTGCTTTTCTGTATTCAAATGCTCTTCCCATGTTTCTCTGTTACCCCGGATGCTCCTTTGAGGGGGCGTGAGGGGATTTGAATAATGTTGTGGTGAATCATTCTTGTTGGTTTTTATCTCTTTGGGGTGCATCAACGCAATACGGCACCCAGCTCTCGCTCCAGGTTCTGCTGTAACCGTTTCATCACCCCGTCGATCTGTTTGTCGTTCAGTGTCTTCGTCTCATCCTGCAGAAGGAAGTTGACCGCATAGGATTTCTTACCCTCCGGCAGGTTCTTTCCTTCATACACATCAAAGAGAACCACCTGCTTCAGCAGCTTTTTCTCGCTGCTGCGGGCGATCTGTTCGATCTGGGCAAAGGTGACGCTCTTATCGATCAGCAGTGCCAGATCCCTGCTCACGGCCGGGAAGCGTGCGATCTCCCTGAAGCGTACCGTTTGCCTGTCGCTCTCCTGCATCAGCTTATCCCAGCTCATCTCAGCATAGTATACTTCGGTGTCGATGTCGAACCTTTTGCAGAGCTGCGGGGCAACGATGCCGAAGCTGCCGGTCACCTCCTTGCCTGTGTGCAGGCTCATCGCCGAGCTGTAGAGGTCGGACTGCAGCTCCTCATAGCGGATGCCGTTGTCCCGGATGCCCAGCCTTTTCAGGATGTTCTCAAGATGAGCTTTCAGCTCATAGACACTGGTCTGCTCCTCTGCGGCAGCCCAGTTCTTGCGGGTGCGCTTGCCACAAAGCCAGAGTCCTACCATCGTCTCCTCGGAGTAGGGCGCCAGGATCTGCTCCTCCTGTCTCTTCTCCGCGTCGTAACGGTAGCAGTTGCCGAATTCATAGAATCGAAGGTCGTAGTTTTTGCGGTTGCGGTTATAGGCGATGCTCTCCAGACCTCCGAACAGCAGTGTCTGCCGCATCACATTCAGGTCACCGCTCAACGGGTTGACCAGTGAGACGCAGTGAGCGGCGGGGTAGGAGGTGAGCGGTTCATAGTAGCTCTTCCGGGTGAGTGAGTTGTTGAGGATCTCACTGAAGCCGGCAGCGGTGAGCTGCTCTGAGATGAGCGTCTGACGCCTCTGTTTGCGGTCGGTAGCGGTCTGGTAGGAAAGGTTCCCCTTCAGGGAGTGGCTGAAGGCCACATTGTTGTAGCCGTAGATGCGGAGGATCTCTTCGATCACATCCACGTCGCGGGTCACATCCACGCGGTAAGTAGGGATGCGCAGCGTCAGCTCCTCGCTGTTCTCCTGTTCTGGTTCTATCTCCAGGCTGTGGAGGATCCTTTTGACCCTGTCAGCGGGGATCTCTTTCCCGATAAGTGAATTTATTTTTTTATAGGTGAGGGTTACTTTGGCTCTCTCAATCGGCTTGGGGTAGATATCCCGTATCTCGCCCTCGATCCTGCCGCCGGCAATCTCTTTCACCAGCAGTGCGGCACGCTTCAGCACGTAGATCGTATTGTTGGGGTCGGCTCCCCGCTCGAAGCGGAAAGAGGCATCGGTGTTGAGGCCGAGGCGGCGGGCGGTCTTCCGTATCCGGGTGGGGTTGAAATAGGCCGACTCCAGGAAAATGTCGCGGGTCGCCATGGTGACACCCGAGTGGAGTCCACCAAAGATGCCGGCGATGCACATCCCCTCTTCACTGTTGCAGATCATCAGGTCGCGGTCGCTCAGCTCCCGCTCCTGCTCGTCGAGTGTCACAAATTTTGTCTTCTCGGGCAGGGTACGCACCACCACCTCGTTCCCTTTGATCTGTGCCGCATCGAACGCATGCAGGGGGTGACCTGTTTCGTGCAGCAGGTAGTTGGTGATGTCAACAATGTTGTTGATGGGGCGCAGACCGATGACCTGCAGCCGCTTCTTCAGCCAGCCGGGGCTCTCCCTGACGGTGACATCCCGGATGGTGAGGCCGGAGTAGCGGGGACAGGCCTCCAGATCCTCCACGATCACCTCGATGCCGCCCTCCCGGCTGTCGACAGCAAACGCATCGACCGGCGGCTTCTGTAGCTTGCAGGCGATGCCGGCATCTGTCAGGCAGGCTGCCAGGTCGCGCGCCACACCGTAGTGCGAGGCCGCATCCACCCGGTTGGGCGTGATATCCACCTCCAGCACCCAGTCGCTCTTCACCTTGTAGTACTCCCTGGCGGGGGTACCCACCACTGCATCGGGCGGCAGGACGATGATGCCGTCGTGCGAGCTACCGATGCCGATCTCATCCTCGGCGCAGATCATGCCGGACGACTCCTCGCCGCGTATCTTGGAGCGCTTGATGGTGATCTCCTCCTCACCGATCCAGAGCTTCGTGCCCACGGTAGCCACCACCACCTTCTGCCCGGCAGCCACGTTGGGTGCCCCGCAGACAATTTTCAGCGGTTCGCCGCCGTTGCCGATGTTCACGGTGGTGAGATGCAGGTGATCGGAGTTGGGATGCTTGGTGCAGGTGAGCACCTCGCCGATCACCAGGCCCTCCAGTCCGCCACGGATGGTTTGAACCTCCTCCACGCTGCCAGTCTCCAGGCCGATGGAGGTGAGCCGGTCGGCCGTCTCCTGCGGCGTCAGATCAAATTGCAGATAATCCTTGAGCCAGTTGTACGAAATATTCATGTTCGAAAGATTGAGTCAGATTGAAACAGATTGGATGCGATTGATTTTGATGGAATCAAATTGCAATCGAACCGGAAATCCGAATCCATTCTTTTGCTTCTGTTTTGAAATTGAGGCCAAAATTACAAAAAAATAAGTTGAATAGGAAGAGAACGGATCATTTTCCTGGTTGTGAGAAGTAGCTCTCGCAGAAGAAAAAGGCACCAGGAGGAGCAATTCATACCCGCTACCGGTTTTCAGGTCGGATTTTTTTTGATTACTTTTGCCCCAACATTGTGCCCGGAAGAATGGAAGAGCAATTGATTATCACCCTTACCCCATATGGCCGACTCGGTTACCTGATGCTGCCGGTGATGGCCGGCTATGATCCTGTGCTGGAGTCATATTCCATCACCGGAGCTGTCACACCGGCATCCGCCAGTTTCAGTTTATTACAACCCGTCGGGCAGGAGGTCGTGAAGCTGGCCGCGCGCTACTCCATGAAAAACCTGATGAAAAGCTATTCAAAAGAGAAGCGGGAAGCGGATTTCCTGGAGAGAGTGACCGACCGGGAGATCACCCACTATATTCGCCCCTTTATCGAGAAGCGGCATCTGGAACTGATCCGGTTGATCATCGGCAGCGACATACCCTTGTTTGTGCGTGAGGAGCTGAAGGAACGTCATTTCAGGCGGGAGAAGGCGGTTAAGCTGTTGGGCGAACCTTCCAGGATGCATTTTCACTTCAGCAGAAAGGAGATCTTCACCTAT
Organism: Proteiniphilum sp.; assembly: GCA_018433945.1. Taxonomy (GTDB): domain Bacteria; phylum Bacteroidota; class Bacteroidia; order Bacteroidales; family Dysgonomonadaceae; genus Proteiniphilum. The sequence continues at coordinate 5,008 of JAHDQF010000078.1, forward strand.
CGGGCCAGGGTGTTTAACAACGAGAGAGAGGTTGCACTGCTGGACCGGCAGTATATCCCGCTGGTGTCCAAACCGGCGGTTTGCGTGATAGGCCAGGAGCTCCACCATTTTGTTGACGTGGATGAGAAGAAGCTGAAACCATTCCTCCAACAGCACCAAATCGTGGTGCCGGAACGCCATGTGGAAGCATATATCCGTAGTTTTGTGTTACCATGCGTGAAGAGGTACGATACCACGAGCGAGGGATTGTCGATTGTTGAGCTGCATCATCGGCCGGTGGCGGAACTGACCCTTGAAACCGACTTCCAATTGCAACCGGTGCTCACGCTTCGCTTCCGCTACGGGAACCGTTATTTCGCAGTGAACGATCCCTGCCAGAAGGAGGTGGAGCTGGCCCAGGTGGCGGGAGATTACGCCGTTGGCTGGTATTACCGTGATGCGGCATGGGAGCAGCAGCAGATCGCGAAGCTGAACGACGCCGGATTGGTTCTTACCTCTAAAGGGCAGTTTGTGGTGGTGGACAGCGGAAAGGAACCGGGGGGTGACGATCTGCTGGAGTGGATCAACCAGCACGGAGCGCTTCTGCGCACTTTCCGTTTCTTGCAGTCGGAGAGCTGCTCCCATTTCTATACCGGTCCCGTTGTTGTGCGGATGAATATCAGCGAGCACAACGACTGGTTTGACATTGAGTGCATCGTCTCTTTTGGAGAGGTTGAAATCCCGTTTGTCTGTTTCAAAGATCATATCCTCAACCATATACGGAGATACCAGCTGCCCGACGGCCGCATTGTGATCCTTCCGAAAGCTTGGTTCACCAGGTATGAAGAGCTCTTTCGCTACGCAAAAACGGAAAAGCAGCTGATGCGGCTGCAACGCTTTCATTACCGCGTGAAGGAGCTGGCGGAGAAAGGTTTTATCCCTGTTGAAGCGCCAGATGCCGGGGCGGAACGTGCAATACCGCCCCCCGGATTGTCATCTGTCCTGAGGCCCTATCAACTCACCGGTTTTCGCTGGCTCCTGCATCTATACCGGAACGGCTTTGGAGGTTGTCTGGCAGATGACATGGGACTGGGAAAGACACTGCAGACCATCGCGCTGCTGCAGTGGATCTATGCAGCACCTGCCGGAAAACCGGCCGATAACCCCCATCTGCCGCGTCAGCTCTCGCTCTTTGACGATGATCACGTTGCGGGGCACCCATCCCCGCATCACGGCATCCGCAGCGATCTCCCTCCTTCATTGATCGTGATGCCCACCTCGCTCATTCACAACTGGATGAATGAATTCAACAAGTTTGCGCCAGCCTTTGAGGTCTATCCCCACACCGGTTCCAATCGCCTCAAAGGAGAGGCTTTTATGCGGATGATGGGTAGTACGAACATTGTCCTGACCAGCTACGGGGTGCTGCGGCAAGACATCGGGCTGTTGAGCCTGTGCCGGTTTCATTACCTGGTACTGGATGAGAGCCAGCATATCAAGAATCCGGCCTCACAGAACTTCCGCGCGGTAAAACAGATCAGTGCACGGCACCGGTTAGCCCTGACCGGAACCCCCATTGAGAACTCGCTTACCGACCTCTGGTCACAGATGGATTTCCTGAACGAGGGGATCCTGGAACCCTCGTCAGCCTTCAGATCCCGTTTCCGTGAGTCGGCCGTGATCAATGATGAAGAAGAACGGCAGATGCTGAAACAGATCATCCAACCCTTCATCCTGCGCAGGACCAAAGAGGAGGTAGCCCCCGAACTGCCTTCGCTCACCAGCGAGATCATCTGGAGTGAGATGGGTGAAATGCAGGCCGATATCTATGAGCAAGAGCGGAACAAGATGCGCAATACATTGCTGGAAGCTGATCAACTGGATCGGAGAACACTCTCGGCGACCTTACTGGGCGGACTCACCCGCTTGCGCTTGCTGGCCAACCATCCGGCTTTGCTGCATCCCGGCTATTGCGGTGATGCTGCCAAGTTTGAACAGATTGTGGAACAGGCGGAGGTGTTGTTTGCCGAAGGACATAAGGTGCTGATCTTCTCCTCCTTTGTGAAACAGCTGAAACTGATCTCCCGTTATTTTGAAGACCGGGGCTGGCCCTATGCCTGGCTTAGCGGAAGCACCACCAACCGTGAGGCGGCCATCCGTGAGTTTGAGACTGATGAGCGGAAGCAGGCATTCCTGATCTCCCTCAAGGCGGGTGGTACCGGTCTCAACCTTACCACAGCCGATTATGTCTTTCTGGTTGACCCCTGGTGGAACCCCTCTGCCGAATTGCAAGCGGTGAGCCGCGCGCACCGCATCGGCCAGCACAAACCGGTTACGCTCTACCGGTTCGTCACCCGCGAGACCATTGAAGAGAAGATCCTTCGCCTGCAGGAAAAGAAGCAGGCTTTGGCAGAGGGGCTTATGGGATCACAGCTCACCTTGGAAGAGCTGGAGGAGTTGCTGGCCTGACCTCCCCGAAAAAGAAACAGGGATGAAGCAGCCTGCTGTCTCATCCCTGCAAATATACATCGCGAAGGCGTTCACACCCGGTCATTAGTAACCGCGTATCGCCTTGATGCCGGGAAGCACTTTCCCCTCAATCATCTCCAGCAGGGCACCCCCGCCGGTAGAGACATAGGATACCTGGTCGGCATGGCCGAACTTGTTCACGCAGGCTACCGAGTCGCCACCCCCCACCAGCGAGAAGGCACCTTTCCTGGTTGCTTCCACGATGGCGTCGGAGACAGCGCGTGATCCCTTGTCGAAGTTGTCGAACTCAAACACACCCACCGGTCCGTTCCAGAGGATGGTCTTGGAATTTCTGATCACTTCGGCAAACAGTTTCTCAGACTCGGGGCCGATGTCGAGACCTTGCCACCCGTCGGGAATCTCTTTCACCGAAGCGAAGCCGGTGTTGGCATCGTTGCTGAAGCTGTCGGCAATTTTGGCATCGGTGGCCAACACCAGGTTCACGCCCTTGGCTTTCGCCATCTCCACCATCTCACGGGCCAGCTCCAGCTTGTCGTTCTCTACGATTGAATTGCCAATTTTACCGCCGAATGCTTTGGCAAAGGTGTAGGTCATGCCACCTGCCAGGATCAGGTTATCCACCTTGTCGAGCAGGTTGCGGATGATCTCGATCTTGCTCGATACCTTTGAGCCGCCCATGATGGCTGTGAAAGGACGTTCAGTATCTTTCAGCACTTTCTCTACGGCATTAATCTCGTTTTGCAGGAGGTAACCGAACAGCTTATGATCCGCATCGAAGTGATCCGCAATCAGCGCTGTAGAGGCATGTGCACGGTGAGCCGTGCCGAAAGCGTCATTCACATAGACGTCAGCATAGGATGCCAGTTTCCTGGTGAACTCTTTCTGTGATTCTTTTACTGCTTTCTTTGCAGCGGCGATCTCCTCTTCAGTGGCATCTTCTGCCACTCCGCGGGGTTTACCCTCCTCCTCGGCATAGAAGCGTAGGTTCTCCAGCAGCAGTGCCTCACCGGGGCGCAGCGCGGCGGCCCTGGCCTCTGTCTCCGCACCGATACAATCGTTGGCAAACTGAACATCTACACCCA
>JAHDQF010000067.1 GCA_018433945.1 Proteiniphilum sp.
AATGACATTGGAGAAGCGGTCAGGAAAGATATGGAAGAAAGACTGGACAAACTGCTCGAAAGGCCTCCGGTTTACACGAAAGAAGACGGGGTGAATACCGAACTTGACAAACTCAAAAAAGGCATTGTCAAACACCGGGACTATATCTTTACCTTCCTCGCCAATCCTGCTGTTCCTCCCACGAACAACGACTCCGAGAAGGCATTGAGACCGGCCAAGACCAAATTGAAAGTCAGCGGGTGCTTCCGCTCCGGGGAAGGAGCCGGGAACTATGCCACCGTTGCCTCCGTCATCCAAACGGCGATCAAGAACGGACAGAACCCCTTTGAGGTCCTTCAGGTTATTGCAACCCTTTCTCAAGCGTAGTTTCGAGGATAGCATAGTGATTGATGAATAGCCTGGACTCTCTGTCTATGACAGGGAGTACCTGAGTAGTTACTTTTGGCAGAAAAAAAAAGAAATGAAAAAGAAAAGTAAAAAAGAAACTGGTTTACAAATTGACCATCATGCAGTTAACTCTTTTTTGGTTTCACGATATCTAAAAAAGAAAGTATGAGCATCACAACAGAAAATACATTTGAAACTGCCTTAGTTCAATCGTTAAAAGAACAAGGCGGTTACACCGAAGGGAATGCACCCGATTACAGCCCGGAATTGGGTATGTTCAAATATGAAGTGATTAAGTTTTTACAGGAATCACAACCCAAGCGTTGGGAAAAAATTTCTGCCATACATGGAGCTGATGCTGACAATCGGGTTATACAAAGACTATATAAAGAGTTGGACCTGCGAGGAAGCTTAGATGTACTCCGCAATGGTTTCGTGGAGAAAGAAACGAATACAAAATCTTGATTGTAGCAGATAAATATCAGACTGGATTTGACCAGCCTTTATTGCATACCATGTATGTTGACAAAAAGCTTTCAGGCGTTAAAGCTGTTCAAACACTTTCTCGATTGAACAGGATGCACCCAGGCAAGGAAGATACTTTTATTTTAGATTTTGCCAACGACAGACAAACCATTTTAGATTCTTTTCAACCCTACTATGAAGTTACTTCAGTAACCGAGGAAACAGATGTCAACCATTTGTATGACCTGAAATTAAGGTTGGATGAATTTCAAGTCTATTGGACACAAGAAATTGAAGCATTTGCAAAAGTCTATTTCGATCCAAAAACGAAATTGAATAATTCAAAACAACAAAAGTATTTGTACACTTTTACTGATCCAGCGGTTGATCGATTCAAAGCCATTGCGGAGGAAGGAAAACAAGACGAGTTCAAAAAAGGCTTGCGTTCATGGACAAACTTGTATGCTTTCCTTTCTCAAATCATACCTTTTATTGATTCGGAATCTGAAAAATTTTATGCCTATGCTAAGTTACTTCAAACCAGACTACCAAAGCGAGAACTTTCAGAATCCTTACATTTAGATGATGAAGTGGCTTTGGAGTTCGGTAAATTAAAGTGCAGTGTTTTCGGTAACAATGGTGCAGTAAATTCAGTAACAAGTTGGTACAAGTAGTAACACTCTGAAATGTTACCAATGAAGATTTATTGGATTTGAAAGTCCAGGAAAACCTGTATCGCGAAAAAATGAATACGTCCAATTGTTTGTTTTGTATTGGTTGTATATTGATATTTTATCGATTTGTATGACCTATGTATGACCAAAAAGGAAAAGCACCCACCGGGATGAACCGATAAGTGCTTGATTTTATGAGTGATCCGGTTGGGATTCGAACCCAAGACCCACAGCTTAGAAGGCTGTTGCTCTATCCAGCTGAGCTACCGGACCCTGCTTGTTTCAGGATGCAAAAATACGGCAATTCTGAGAATAAAAAAAATTTAAAAAAGAATCTACTCCGAAAACCATAAATAACAAAAAGATAATTTATAATACATTGAATATCAATATGTATTTCGGCTCGATTGCAATAAAAAAGACATTTCAGAGGGGGCTCATGCATCTGTATGCAGGCCATATCCATTAAAAAAAGCGACTTACGCCGCTTTGTCCAAAGAAATATTTCCTGAATCATTATAAAATACCCTGCGCCATCATCGCTTTGGCTACCTTCATAAATCCGGCAATATTCGCTCCTTTCACGTAATTTACGTAGCCATCGCTTTCGGTGCCGTATTTCACACAGTTCTCGTGAATATTGCCCATGATCCATTTCAGTTTCTCGTCCACCTGCTCTGCAGGCCAGCTGAAGCGTTCAGAGTTCTGTGTCATTTCCAGTCCCGATACCGATACGCCGCCGGCGTTGGCAGCCTTACCTGGGGCATAAAGGATCTTGTTTTTCAGAAAGATCTCCACCGCCTCGGGGGTACTGGGCATGTTGGCTCCTTCGGAGACAGCAATGACACCATTCTTCACCAGTTCTGCCGCCTCTGATCCGTTGATCTCGTTCTGGGTAGCCGAAGGAAGGGCGATATCTCCTTTCTCTGCCCAGGGACGTGCACCAGGCACATATTTACACCCATACTCCTCAGCATATTCACGGATGCGTCCTCTGTAGAGATTCTTCAACTCCATCACAAACTGCAGCTTCTCAGCAGTAATGCCCTCCGGATCATAGATATACCCGTCGGAATCAGAAAGAGTGACCGGAATGGCTCCCAGCTCAATGAGCTTCTCACAGGTATATTGTGCCACATTACCGGAGCCGGAAACCAGACATTTTTTCCCTTTGATATCAATGTTCTTCGTTTTCAACATCTCCAGCAGGAAATAGACATTGCCGTAACCGGTGGCCTCCGGGCGAATCAGTGATCCACCGAACTCGCGCCCCTTGCCGGTGAAGGTGCCGGTGAACTCACCGGCCAGCTTCTTGTACTTGCCGAACATGTAACCGATCTCGCGTCCACCGACGCCGATATCGCCAGCCGGCACGTCGGTATCGGGCCCAATCACCCGCCACAATCCTTCCACAAAAGCCTGACAAAAACGCATGATCTCACCGTCGGACTTGCCGCGGGGAGAAAAATCGGATCCTCCTTTCGCACCCCCCATGGGAAGGGTGGTGAGTGCGTTCTTAAAGGTTTGCTCAAAAGCAAGGAACTTCAGGATCGATGGCGAAACAGATGCGTGAAAACGGATCCCACCCTTGTAGGGGCCAATGGCATTGTTGTGCTGCACCCGGTAACCCATATTGGTCTGCACCCTGCCCTGATCATCCAACCAAGTCACCCGGAAGGAGTGAATCTTGTCGGGGATCACCAACCTTTCGATCAGATTTGCCTTTTCAAACTCAGGATGCTCGTTGTAAACATCCTCTATCGACTCAACCACCTCCTCAACTGCCTGATGATACTCCGGCTCGTTGGGAAAACGACGCATTAAAAGCTCGATAACCTCTGTAGCTCTCATGAAAATTTCTCTTTAAATCAGATAACTCTATAAAAAATCAGTTTGAAGCGCAAAAATAGATAAAAATTTCCAATAAGAAAATTTTTCGGATGTTTTTCTTATTTTTGTTAGTGAGAAGGCTATTTTTTTAGATTTTTGTAAATTGGGATAAATACGATAGCTCCCGACATCAGGATGGAGAGAACCGTCATGCCGTTTATTTCGGCGTAGAGCAGGATATAGACCACCAGGACGATCCAAAGGATGATGACGAAAGCAATCTGTACAGGGGATAGTTTTCTTCTTGCCATTATTTTTGGGGTTAGATGATGCAAAGATAGCAAAAAGGGAGAGAGAGGGGATCGGAGACAACCGAAATTGTTACGTTTTTGTTACATTTTGGGGTCCAGTCTCTTTGAACCCATTCTTTTTCTGATTTTCTCTTTCATATTTCGGAAAGAAGATGCAAATTTGCACAAACTTTCAAAGCAACAAAGAGAGACTGTATGCATTCAAGGTCCCATTTTTTATGGACGGAACCATCACCAACACGCCTCTATCCGGCATTTAAGGGAGTTCATCCCATTGTACACATGAACCAAAATATTGATCACAAAAATGTGTGGAATTGTAGGCTACATTGGTAAAAGAGAGGCTTATCCGATCCTCATCAAGGGACTTCATCGCCTGGAATATCGTGGATATGACAGTGCCGGGATCGCACTGATCCACGAAGGCAAACTGAAGGTGTACAAGACGAAGGGGAAAGTGTCTGAATTGGAACAGTATGCAGAACAGAAAGATGTAAGCGGCACCATTGGCATTGCCCACACCCGCTGGGCCACCCACGGTGAACCTACTCAGCACAATGCCCATCCCCACTACTCACAATCGGAAGAGCTGGCCATCATTCACAATGGCATCATCGAGAACTATTCGGTATTGAAAGAGGGATTGATCAGTGAAGGATTTACCTTTCAGAGTGAAACCGACACCGAGGTGCTGGTACAACTGATCGAGTTCATGAAGAAGAGCAACGGCAGCGACCTCTCCACGGCGGTCCAGCTGGCACTCAACCAGGTGGTTGGCGCCTATGCCATCGCCGTGATGGACCGGAATAACCCCGACCTGATCGTGGCCGCCAGAAAGGGAAGTCCCTTGGTGATCGGCATCGGTGAAGATGAGTATTTCCTTGCCTCTGACGCCACTCCCATCATTGAATACACCGATCGTGTCACCTACATCGGTGATGAGGAAATCGTCACCATCCAAAGGGATGCGCCACTTAAGATACGAACCATCGGCAACATAGAAAAGACACCCCGTTTCCAGAAGCTGGAGCTGACACTCAGTCAGCTCGAAAAGGGGGGATACCCCCACTTCATGCTCAAGGAGATCTTCGAGCAACCCCATACCCTGAGTGATTGCATGCGGGGGAGGGTGAACGTGGACGCCAACAACATCACCCTGGCTGGTTTTATCGACAACAGGGAGAAGTTTCTGAAAGCCCGTCGCATCATCATCACTGCCTGCGGCACCTCCTGGCATGCTGCCCAGATCGGCATGTATGCCATAGAGGAGTATGCCCGCATACCGGTGGAGGTTGAATACTCATCGGAGTTTCGCTACCGCAAACCGGTGATCCACAAGGATGACATTGTCATCGCCATCTCCCAGTCGGGCGAGACCGCCGACACACTGGCAGCAGTGGAGCTGGCCAGAAAAGAGGGTGCTTTCATCTTCGGCATCTGTAACGTGGTAGGCTCTTCCATCCCCCGCAACACCCACTCTGGATGTTACACCCACGTAGGACCTGAGATTGGCGTGGCATCGACCAAGGCATTCACTGCGCAGGTAACGGTACTGACGATGCTGGCCATCCTGATCGGCAAAGAGAAAGGAACCATCAGCCGCGAAGAATACCTCAACCTGATCCGTGAGCTGAGTCTGATACCCGAAAAGGTGGGAACGATCCTGAAAAAGAACGAACTGATTGCACAATATGCCAAAACCTTCACCTACGCAAGCAACTGCATCTACCTGGGCAGGGGCTACAACTTCCCGGTGGCGTTGGAAGGCGCTCTGAAACTGAAAGAGATCTCCTACATCCATGCGGAGGGTTACCCTGCGGCCGAGATGAAACATGGCCCCATTGCCCTGATCAGTCACGAGATGCCGGTCATCGTCATCGCCACCCAGTCGGACACCTACGACAAAGTGACCAGCAACATCCAGGAGATCAAAGCCCGCAAGGGGAGGATCATCTCGGTGGTAACCGAAGGCGATCAGGTGGTGCGTGCTCTGTCAGACTTCTCAGTGGAGGTGCCTGAGACACTCCCCTGCCTCACCCCACTGCTGTCGGTGATCCCGTTGCAGCTGCTGGCCTACCATATTGCCGTGGTGAAGGGGTGCGATGTGGATCAGCCGCGCAACCTCGCCAAGTCGGTAACGGTGGAATAAAAACAAAATGATTTATATATGGATTCAATTTACCTGATTATTATCATTGTATTATTGGTACTGGCCACACTCGACCTGGTGGTGGGTGTCTCAAACGATGCGGTTAATTTTCTTAACTCCAGCATCGGATCGAAAGTAGCTCCCCTCTGGGTGATCCTCACGGTCGCCTCACTCGGGGTAATGATCGGGGTGATGTTCTCAAGCGGTATGATGGAGGTTGCCCGCAGCGGCGTCTTCTATCCAGACAAGTTCACCTTCCCCTCCATCATGACCCTCTTCCTGGCAGTGATGATCACCGACGTGATCCTGCTCGACCTGTTCAACACCTTAGGGCTGCCTACCTCCACCACCGTATCGCTGGTGTTTGAGCTGCTAGGGGCAGCGGTAGCTGTGGCACTATTCACCCTCTGGACCAGCGAGAGTGGTGGTCAGTTGAGTGATTACATCAACAGTGCAAAGGCGCTGGCCATCATCTCAGGCATCTTCATCTCCATAGCCATTGCTTTTGTGGTGGGAAGCATCATCATGTATATCTCCCGGCTGATCTTTTCCTTCAACTACGCGAAACGATTCCGCTACCTGGGGGCCCTCTGGGGGGGGATCGCACTTACGGCTATCATCTATTTTGCCATCTTCAAGGGATTAAAAGGGAGCGTGCTGGTGACACCGGAGATGCTCAACTACCTGGAGAACCATATGGGCACCGCACTGCTCTATAGTTTAGCCGGATCCACCGCATTGATGGCTCTTCTGCAGCATCTCTTCCGGGTAAACATCCTGAAAGTGATCGTCCTGGCAGGCACCACGGCGCTGGCCATGGCTTTTGCCGGCAACGACCTTGTCAACTTCATCGGTGTCTTCATGGCTGGTTACGATTCATTTAGAATTGCAGGAGAGGTGGCAGCCACAGGTGGCAACATTGAAACCCTTTACATGGACAAACTGAACGAACCGGTGATGGCCAATCTCCCCTGGCTGATTGGTGCCGGTCTGATCATGATCCTCTCCCTCTGGTTCTCCAAGAAATCACGCTCGGTGACCGAGACCGAGGTCAACCTGGCACGCAAGGGTGAGGGGGTGGAACGTTTCTCCTCATCGCCCCTGTCACGCTCCATGGTTCGGGGCAGTCTCACCATCAGCAAATCGATCAACAAGATCATGCCTGCACCAATCAAACGGTTTATCGACCGCCAGTTCACACCGGTAAAAACAGAAAACGGCGCTTCCTTCGACCTGATCCGGGCATCGGTGAACCTCACCGTCGCTGCCCTGTTGATCTCACTGGGTACCTCTCTGAAACTGCCTCTCTCAACCACATTCGTCACCTTCATGGTGGCCATGGGTACCTCACTGGCCGACAGGGCGTGGGGGCGCGACAGCGCCGTTTACCGCATCAACGGCGTGCTGACCGTAGTAGCAGGATGGCTGATGACAGCCCTGATCGCTTTTACTGTTGCCCTGTTGATTGGTCTCTTCTTGATGTGGGGCGGCAAGATCACCATCGCGGTGATGATCCTGCTGGTGGGCTTTATGCTCTACAAGTCACGCAGGATGCATACCAGGCGCAAGAGCCGTGAACAGCAGCAGCAACAGGTGCTCTCAAGCGAGATTCAGTTGGTCACCTCCTGCAACGAGGATGTACGGCTGCTGCTGAACAAGACCCTCTCCATCTATGAAAGAATGCTTCAGGGACTGAGAAATGAGGATCGCAAAATAGTGAAGAAGGCGATGACAGATGCCAATGAGCTCTATGAGAAGTTCAAGGACAAACGGACCTACGAAGTGGTACCCACGCTGGAAAACATGGAGATAAACGCACTCGACCTGGAACAGGAGTATGTGCAACTGGTGGATTACTCATACGAGATCACCAAGTCGCTCAAAGCAATGACAGAAGCTACTTTTCACTATATCGACAACAACCATTCCGCATTCACCAAAGAGCAGATTGAGGAGCTGACAATGATTTACAAGATCCTCTCCGAGGCGTTCAACCGCTACAACGAGATGGACATGAAAGGCGACTACTCGCAGTTCGCCGTAGTCACCAATATGCGGGATGTGATCATCGACCTCTACCAGAAGCTCAACAAACGACAGATCAAACGGGTGAAAGCGGGCGAATCCACGACACGCAACAGCATCCTCTTCCTCAATCTTGTCAATGAGTCCAAGATCATCACCCTGCAATCGAGCAACCTGCTCAAGTCGCACCGAAATTTCAAAGAGAATTATGCCAAGGCAGGGCCCGATGTGAATGCCAAGACGCTGATACAGCAGGTTACACTGAACCTCTGAACCAATACAATTGTAGAGAAGCATGGGCGTCTCTACAATTGTGATCCTGGCCAGGCAGATACCCTTTCCACCTGGCTTTTTCACAGGGTATGAAGCATAAAAAAGTTTGCCCCTGGTAGAGGGCAAACATAGGAATGATTCAAATCGCGTTAGCCTGCGAGGATATTATTTCTGCAGCAGGCCAATTTTCAATTCACGATTACTCCCTGAGAGATCCACTTCCATGGTGGCCGGCTCATAGGAGATCAGTTCCACCATAACTGAGTATCTGCCCGGTTTCACGTTCTTGATGGCAAAATTGCCATCCAGGTCTGAATAATATTTTCTCCCATCCACCACGATGGCAGCTCCTGCAAGCGCTTCCTGGTTCTTTTCGTCTACGACCGAACCTGTCAGTTGCAGCGTCTGCACATTTTCAACCGGGGCAGCCGGCTGCGATTCTTTTTCCTTTTTTGCTTCGTTTGATTCGGTGCCGGCAAATGCAGACACGGTAATCAACAGCGAAGATGCAAGTAGCAACATTGATTTCATACGACTAATTTATTTTAATTGTTCGTTTTATGTGACACAAAAGTAAACTGTTGTCCCGGAAAAAATGGTTACGAATCGATGAAGTTTTTGTTACATTTTTCCTTCAACAGCATACCGATCAGTAGCTTTTCTCATCCACCAGCTCACCTTTTTCGTTCCACATGCGCCAGAGACCCGTTTTCTTGCCATCCTTGTAGTTCATCTCGTAACGCAGGTTGCCCAGCTCATCCCAGATGCGCCAGGTGCCGTGCTTCAGCCCGTTCTTATACTCCGCCTCAGAGATCAGCTGCCCCGATATATCATAGCTTCTCCAAAGGCCGTGCAGTTTCCCATCCTTATAGGAACAAACATCTTTGGGTTTGCGGTTCTCGAAATAGACGATGTAGGGCCCATCGGGTACTCCGTTTCTGATTTGCATTTCCACTTTCAGCGTTCCGTTATCGTAATACTCGCGATAATCACCGGTGTAAAACTCAGTCTGAGCTTTGTCTTTGAAATAAAATCCCTCACTAAAATAAATGACAGGCTCACTGGTAGCTTTTTGCAGATCCTGTGCCTGAAGGGACCCCATAAGAGCGAAAAAGAAGAGGG
>JAHDQF010000081.1 GCA_018433945.1 Proteiniphilum sp.
AAGTGAGTTGGAAGTCGATTTAATTGTCCGGTTGCGAGATGGCAGGTGGGGTGCAATTGGTTCTGACAGGTGGCCAGTTTGCGTATCAACGCCCCGAAGGTGTATGGATTGTTCCCATTGGATGTCTGAGAGAGTGAGGGTTCATCCACTCTCTCACTTCTAATGGGAAGGTACTTTCGATTTACAAGGGTTATTACCTGATTATCCCACCTCAATATGCAGCCAAGGGAATATTACCACCCCAACTCTACCTGGATGCCTTCATGAAGCATCTAAGAAGGGATTATTATGTCTCACTACTCAATGCCGCAGCCTACCATGGGGCTTCTCATCAACAACCGCAGGAGTATTTCGTGATGACCGGTTTTCCGGTGTTGAGACCTACTATCAAGAGGGGCACCAGGATCAATTATGTCAGCATCAAAAGTATTCCTGGGAACCTGATCGAGAAGCACAAGACAGAAGCAGGTTACCTGAATGTATCTTCTGCTGTTCTCACCGCGTGTGACCTGGTTCAATATGAAAAAAGGGTGGGGGGCATCAACAGGGTGGCAACCGTGCTGAATGAATTGTCGGAAGCCATCAGACCGGGAGACTTCACACCCGAACTGATGCATCATACACAGGTGACTGCACTATTCCACTGAAGCCATCGAAGGAGCGAAACGGGTTTTCATCGAATAACCGATGGAATGTGATTGTAAATACAGACTGGTTCGATGGCAGCTGCAGACTGACAACCTACCACATGGAATTTTAGTGTGTTGCATGTCTAAAGAAGTTTATGAATGACTGAACTTTGATTTTCATCGGATGTCTATTTGTGGAAAGGAAATAAGTTCAGCTTCACCTTCCCCGGCGGATGCGCTCCGGCCTATGTGTCCAACGCCAAACCGATGTGCCTGAGGCGAGGACGACCAGCCAGGAAGTAGGAGAGGAGGTATCAATAAATATCATCAACACATCATTAAATAAATAAAAAGTACTATCTTTGCATATTAAATGATAGGTTGAAAAGCATGGCAATGAATGCAATGGAGATGAGATAGCGATCAGGTACAAAGACAGTACATACACGTATGGCAAAGAATACAATGGGGACAAAGCTTCCCCGCAAATTGGAGCAACAGATGCAGGTGGTGGGCGAGCAAATCAGGCTGGCCCGTCTCCGCAGGAACCTGAGCGTGGCGCAGGTGGCTGAGCGTGCGACCTGTTCACCGCTCACCGTTTCGCGCATTGAGAAAGGCGCACCCACCGTAGCCATCGGCATCTACCTGCGGGTGCTCTATGCGTTGCAGCTGGATGAGGATATCCTCTGGCTTGCCAGGGAGGACAAGTTGGGCAAAGCCCTGCAGGATTTGAGCCTAAAGAAACGCGAACGTGCATCAAAAAAGGAGTAGAAAGAGAAAGGATGATAAGGAAAAAGAAGTAGAAGAAAAAAGGAGTATGGAGTATAAGGAGAAAGGAGTAGTCGATGAAGAAGCTGTTGGTATATGCTGATTTCGATTGGCTGAAAGAGATGGAGTACGTCGGTGAACTCAGCTATGAATCGCTTCGTGGCTCGGACAACTACGGTTTTACGTTCGATGACAGCTGGTTAAAGCGATATGGCAATCTGTTTTTGAGTGCCGATCTGAACAATTATCCGGGTACGAAGTACACCCAGCCGGGGAGCGATCTTTTCGGATGTTTCTCAGATGCTTTGCCTGATCGTTGGGGACGCACATTGCTCAACCGCAGAGAACAAATTGTGGCGATGGAAGAGATACGTCCCATCCGTCGGCTTACTTCTTATGATTATCTGACGGGGATCGATGATTTCTCCCGGATGGGCGGCTTTCGGTTCAAAGAGACACCCGAGGGTGATTTCATTAACAGTTATGACAGGCTCAGGATTCCGCCCTTGACTAACATTCGCGATTTGATCCATGCCAGCCTGGAGATTGAAAAGAGCGAAGAGGAAAATCAGTACAAGTCATTGTCACGGGAGACAAATATCACACCCTGTTGTCTCGCCGTTTTGACAGGAGCGATTCAGGGAGGCGCATCCACTTCGCCTCCGCCATGACATTACTTGGTTTGTCAGGTGGAAACTGTCACCCGCATTTGACATGAACCCGACCTTGAATCCGTATCAAAGCCTGCTGGTTTCCCGAAATTCCAACAAAGCAGATTTGCAGGTACTCTTGGATGCCTGTGAGGACTACATGCTGAATAAAACCACTGCAACGCAGATTATTGCAGAAGTAGTGTCGGCTGTGAAAGAATGGAAGTCGCTGGCAACCCGGTCAGGCATTGCCAGGCATGAGATGGATCTCTTTGGTGAGGTGTTTGAAAACAGGGCTCATATGCGAATTACGTTATAAAACCAATAAAAGGAAGTATGATGAAAAGCCCAATAGAGTGCAAAATCATGGCCTGCGGTACATGACGGGCAAGTTGACTCTGGAGAAGGCTTTTATTCTGACTATGCTCTGGAGTTATTATCCACTCTTGATTATATCATGATGGATAAAAGAACTACAGAAATGTTACATTTTTATGAATTTTTAGCCTGAATTGTTTTTTAAATGAAAAAATGTCCTCTGCTTTGCACGTTTACCGGCTTGCCCACGGTAAGCGCGGCAGAAGCAACAAGGACTATTACATTGTCAAAAAGCTCAAGGAGCAGGGAGTGATCGTCCCCACATTCGGGGGACAGCTATGAATCCGAACTTTTTTCCTGCTCCCCGTCGGGTTGCATGCTAACCAAACCATTTCTGGCTCTATCTCACTTAATGCCATAGATCTTCCCTTTGTAACAAAAACTTAATGCCGGCCCGGCAAAACATTTTTGGCGGGTGGTGCGTTTACAGGTCAGCAAAATTGCCATACCATGTCCCCTATTTTGCATTTTGGCAAAATATTCAGTGAAGGATATGGTTTTTTATTGTAATTCGGGGAAGAAGCCGTATCGGGCAGAGACAATAGCAACCAGAATATCTTCTTTATTGAGCCGTTGGAGTACCTTCCTTTTGTCTTCCTGATGGAGCAGAGTACATTGGTGCTCACCGACAGCGGTGGCATTCAGGAGGAGGCACCCGGACTGGGCAAGCACGTGCTGGTGATGCGCGACACCACGGAGCGTCCCGAAGCCGTAGATGCCGGTACGGTAAAGCTGGTCGGTACCGATTACGATTTGATTGTGAAAGAAGTCTCCCGTCTGCTGGATGACGGAGCTTATTACAGCTCAATGGCACAGGCCGATAATCCTTATGGCGATGGATTGGCCTGTGAAAGGATCATTGCATTTATTGGTTAAAACAACTAATTAGCCAAAGTTGTCGTATTTCCGGCATCCTGGAGTTGCCCTATGATTTTCGTGTAAGAAAGAATCTGTCCTGAATATAAGCAACCCAATTCAAATAGCCGCTTTGGCCAGTGGTGTAAAGAAGAGTTTTACTTATTCCCATCTTTTGACAGCCTCAAATTTGTACCATTACATATTACTCCTTCATTTCTGTCAACTTTCTCTTGTAATCGAGAAAAATGAATTGATATCTTCATCAGAAATAAGTAATGTCCGTAATTACTTAAGGTAAAGAGCCTTTTTTGCTTTAAGTTATTTCTTTCTATTATTGTGTTTTTGCAATTATTGATTCGATCCAAAAAAACAATGCCCTCATAATCCAAACCTCCTCCTGCTGGCAGATAAAGTATTTGAGTAATATATTGTTTCTTTATTGCATCAATATGCCGATTAAGTCTTTCTTGTTGACGATATTTATCTATTGTTTTTAGTTTATTGGTATACTTTTCAAGGTTGAATATTGGTGCGTAACAAATTTGAGAGGGGAAAACTCTTTCATTGACTTCGTCGATATCACATGTATTCGATAATATTATTGATGGAGCCTCCCTTATATTAGTATCAGGTAGATTGATGATAGGTAACCCTCTGATAGCATCGCCTTGAAAAATTATGTTTTCATTTTGCAGTCTATTTGTATAAAGCGAACCATCATGAATATTTGGGAAGTCTGCAATTTCTTGTAGTAATTTTCTTGTAGATTCCTCTGATAGATATTTTGGCAGATATAATCTTATATCTTCATATATATTCATATCAAATCAAATCCCAAAAATTTTCATTAACCATATTTACAATATCTTTATCTAAATCATGACTATTCGTCAGTAAATTAGATAGAAATTCGCGTAAAATAGAAATATCAAACATATCGGCATTTGCATTTTTGTAAGAGATAATCGAAGACGAATTATTTAAGGAAGCAGTACTTGTATTAATTCCTGTTGAAAATGGTGCGGAAAAAAGTAGTAAGATGCTAAATCCTAATGTAGTAAAAGGATCAGATTTTTGATTAGTCTTTTTAACGGAATTGTCATCACTATTTCCCTTTAATGCGGTTATAGCACTTGTAGGTAGAGAAAAAATCGACGTTGAATCTATTGTTGAATTCATTTTCTTATAATTATTTGAAACTATTATACAAATCTCCTTCGGTCATTTTTTTAAACTTATCGCTTAAGAAAGAATGTGCTTTCTCGAGCCAATTTTGTAATGTTGCGAAATTATGAAAATTCATTTTTGTAGAAACGTTTGTTTCGATAACAAATCCCTCCTTGTTGTTATATCCACCTCGATTTATTATCACATTAAACATACCTATCTCATCTATTTTATAGCCTGTTGCAAATGAAAAAAATACAGGATTGCTATTTTTCACCGGGCGTATATTATGTTTAATGTCTAAATGTAACGACTTATGTAAAAATTCGAAAGCGTCATTGTTGAAATTGAATTCAAAGAAATCGATATATTTCAATCCCATATTTAGTGATGCATTCTCTTCAAAATCGTAAGAATTACCAAGTACATTTGTTATTTTTTCGATCTCATTTTTAAATTCTTCCCAGAAATAGTGCGAATCAACAGTGTTTACGGACAATAATCCAGGGCCTATTTGATAGAGAGGATATGATTCATTTTTGGTGAATCTATACACTGGTTTATTAGCCAGGATTTCTACAGGCACTACTACATTTGGGAGTTGAACAAGTCCAAGTCTCTGTCGATTAGGATATTCATCTTTCAATTTTGAATAAATATCACCCAGTAAAAATTGAAATTTTTCTTGCTCTTTTTCATTATTTATAGGCCACGTTAATTCAAATATAACCTCAACAAGAGGAGCATTAGGCAATTTACTCATAATGTATTTATTCTTTATATTCTGATAGAAAGTGTTGAAGCCTACAGAGAAAATTTAATGCTTATCTGATCTGATAATTATGCTTCTGTATATATTGTCACTCCTTCATGCAAAGGAAGCAAATAATCGTATGGTAAACAAAGTTTTGTAGTTAAAAGTTCGATTTTGCACCTATTTTCATTAAAACTCTCTTTTTTCGCTCAAAAAATGGTGACTTCCCCTCAAAATTAAAAATTTTCGGCTAACCGGTCTTCGTGGTTACCAGGCCAAACATCTCCATGAAATTCTCGAATGTTCTGAACAGGTAGGCATTCACGCTCTCCCTGTCATCTTTTGTAAAAAAATCACACATGCAAAAACAATAGCACACTGTTACTGTTTAATAGAGAAAATATTGCTACTTTTGCAGAACAATTGAACACAATTCATCATGTGAATCCTAACGAAGACCACAATGAACAGAAAAATTTTATATGGTTTGCTCCTGTTGATCATGGCTGTAGTAGCATCAGGTTGCGGATCGAGTGAGAAGATTGCTTACATGCAGGGAATCGAGACGATGACCCCCGAGGAGTTTGCCCAGGTTGCCCCGCTCTATGATGCACGGATCATGCCGAAAGACCTGCTGACAATTGTTGTAAGTACAACCGACCCGGAGGCATCAAGGCCGTTTAACCTGGTAACTCCTACCATCAGCACGGGACTAACCACAACCGGCGGTGGCTATGGCCAACTCCAGACCTACCTGGTGGACAACAATGGTCAGATTGATTTTCCCGTGGTGGGGACAATCACCGTGAAGGGACTCACAAAACGTGAGGCGGAGGAGAAGGTGAAAGGATTGCTGAGCCCCTACCTCAAGGAGGAACCGGTGGTGACGGTGCGTTTCGTGAACTACAAGATCTCGGTGATCGGTGAGGTGGCACGCCCCAATACCTTCACCATCAGCAACGAGAAGGTGAATGTCTTTGAAGCACTGGCCATGGCGGGTGATATGACCATCTGGGGACGGCGCGACAACGTGAAGATACTCCGCGAGGATGCCGATGGCAACAAGCGGGTAAGCATGATGAACCTGAACGACCCTTACGTGATCTTCCACCCCGACTTTTACCTGCAACAGAACGATGTGGTCTACGTGGAACCCAACAAGGTGAAGGCCCAAAACTCGGAGATTGGTTCGGCAACGGGTATCTGGCTCTCGGCTACTTCTATCCTGATCTCCGTGGCAACTCTGCTAATAAACGTATTAAAATAATCACTGCTTACAGCTTATCGCTTACCGCTTATCGCTTACAGCTTACCGCTTACAACTTACAACTGAGAAAATATGGCAGATACAAATACAACACCGCAGGGAGTGCAAGGGGAGGAGAAAGAGGATGTGATCTCGGTGATGGAGATCGTAACACTCTTCCTGAAGCACTGGAGGTGGATTTTACTGGGACTGATCATCGCCCTGGCGGCGGCATTCGTCTATCTCCGCTACACCACGCCGATATACAGGGTGACCAGCAGCGTGGTCCTGAAAGAGGAGGGTAAGAGCGGTGCGTCGGCTATGCAGGGTACCCTCGAAGAGATTGCCATGATGGGTGCGGTGAGCAACGTGGAGAACGAACTCTACGTCCTGAAAAGCCGCTCCCTGGTGCGCTCGGTGATCAACCGCCTCAACCTGCACACCTCTTACATTGTGGAGGGACGGATCAAGGAGACCGACCTCTACACGCAAAGCCCGGTGATCGTGGACATGGCACAGAACGATATCGACAAACTCAAGGAGGATATCCTCTTTGAAATGCAGATGGTGGACAATGAGCAGGTACACATCAGCGGACTGGTGGCAGGCAAGCCGGTGGACACAACCTTCACCCGCCTGCCGGCGGTGCTGATGACCGATGTGGGTACCATCAGCTTTACCCGACGCCCCAATATTGAGCCGGACAACCGCCTGCTGAACGTGATCATTCAACAACCCAATGTGGTACTCAAAACATACCGTGATAATCTGGAAGTGACTCAGGCGTCGCGACAGGCCACCGTGATCGACATTGCACTCAACACTCCCTACCCGCAGAAGGGAAGAGATTTCATCAATACGCTCATTGAGGTCTATAATAACGAGGCAATAGAGGATAAGAATCAGGAGGCCCGCAACATGCAGCAGTTCATCGAGGAGCGTATCTCCATCATCGACAGGGAACTGAGTACGGCCGAGCAGAACGTGGAAGAATACAAACGGACAGAGGGGCTGACCGACCTGCAGGTCGACCTGCAGCGGGATATGCAGATGGGCAGTCAGTACGAACAGCGCCTTGTGGAGGTGGAAACACAGCTCAACGTGGTGAACTCGCTCAACAACTACATCAACGACCCCGCCAACGCCAACAAGACCATCCCCACCAACATCGGGTTGCAGGATCCTACCCTGGCAGCCACTACGGCAGAGTATAACCGCCTGCTGCTGGAACGCGAGCGGCTCTCACAGAGCATGACCGACGATAATCCGGTAATGAGACAACTCAACGAACAAATTAACGGTTTGCGGCAGAGTATCGGCTCCTCCATTAGCAGTGTGCAGCAGGGACTGCAAATACAACGCCGTGATGCACTCAATCAGGCGAACCTCTATGGCGGCCGCATGAGCGCCCTTCCCACCCAGGAACGTGAGTTCATGGAGCTGTCGCGCGAACAGCAGATCAAAGCAAACCTCTTCCTGATGCTCCTCCAGAAAAGAGAGGAGAACGCACTGGCGCTGGCAGCCTTCGCCAACAAGGCAAAGGTGCTGGATGAGGCGACACTGGAGAGCAAGGTCTCTCCCCGCACAATGATTATCCTCTTGGCGGCGCTGCTATTGGGAATCCTGCTTCCGGCCGGCATCATCTACCTGATGGACCTGCTGCAATATCGCATCCGTACCCGCGGCGATGTGGACCGTATATCGAAAGTGCCCATACTGGGTGAGATACCGAAGCATGGGGAAGATGAAAACGTGGCGGTGAGGGAGAACGAGACCCGCGCCATCGACGAGTCATTCCGCATGCTGCGCACCAACCTGCTGCTGACCCTCGGGGCAGACAACAAGGTGGTGACCTGTACTTCTACCGTTGCGGGCGAAGGAAAGACTTTCGTCACCCTCAACACGGCCATCAGCCTCTCGCTGCTCAACAAGAAGGTGCTGCTCGTGGGACTCGACCTGCGCATGCCGCGATTGAAAGATTATATGAACCTTGAGACCGGCGACGGCATCACCAGCTACCTCTCCGGCTTCGAGAAAGAACTGGACAAGCTGATCGTGCCCTCGGGCATCACGGATAATCTCTATGTGCTGCCCGCCGGCCCCATCCCGCCCAATCCGGCGGAGCTGCTCTCCCGGCCTACACTCGATGCAGCCTTCGCCAAGCTGCGCGAAAAGTTCGACTTTATCCTGATTGACTCGGCTCCGGCAGGAGAGGTGTCCGACACGCTGATCCTCAACCGTGTATCCGACGCTACCGTGTATGTATGCCGCGCCAACTACTCCAACAAGGGAAACCTGCGCTTCGCCAACAGCATGATGGAGCAGAACCGCCTTAAGAACATGGTGCTGGTGGTGAACGACGTGGATGAGTTCCACCATGCATACGGTTATGGCTACGGATACGGTTACGGTTACGGATACGGTCATGGCCAAAGCAAAGGCAAAGGAAAGAAGAAGAAACAAAAGGTGGCGCTAAACGGTAAAAGCGCGAAACGGTAAACCATTAAGAACTTTACCGGGCCATTGCGCACGAGCATCACACCCCTGCTCTCCACGTTTACCGGCTTGCCCACGGTAAGCGCGGCAGAAGCATCGGGGGGACAGAGATGAAGCCGAACTGCCGGGGATTGAGATGGAGCAGAACTTTCAACTGGAACGGAGGTGAACCTGTTCAAAAAAAAACGATCCCGGAGTAATGATACCCCGGGATCGCCACGTTCATGAAGATTGCTCAAACTTGCAAATCACTGCTCAAAGCTGCACATCGGCCATGCTGATGCTGTCGGAAACATAGAGACCGTCAGCCGAGGTAAGGAAGAGCCAGGTATGGATGGTGTTGCCCTTCCATATTTCAGGCAGGGTGAGGGAGGCACTGCCCTCGGAGCGCAAAGCTGCCTTGGTGAAGGGGAGCACCATGCGCGACTCCGGGTTGAAGCAGATGATGTTCACCTCATCATTGTCTGCACCCAGGCGCGATTGGAACCCCAGGGTGGTGTCCCATGTGATGTTCACCTCGGCGGTGCCCTCAGTCACCGTTGCTTCAGCCCTCTCTACCGACTGTAAGGTGCCGGTCGTCAGCTGCACCCGGCTGAAGTCGATTGTGAAATCGGGGTATTCACCTGTTATTGCCTCTGTGAGCGTTTTACCCACCACTTTTCTGAATGCGCCGGCATCTCCCTTGTTTCCCAGTGTCACCACCTGCCTGAGCGGTGCGAGCTCCTTGTTCACCAGGCTGAATTTCAACCTGTGAGCCACCTGTTTAGGCGAGTTGGGATTGAAGGGTTTTCTGAAGACCCTCAGCACATTCGTTCCGTCTTTCTGCACAACTGCTACAGCCGTACCGTGACGTCCGGAGATGTTTCCGAACGTCGTACTAGAAAAATTTGCCATGAAAATTGTTGACCTGCCCGTTTTTTGTTTGATAAGGCCCCGAAAGCCGTGGACAGGCACGTATAAACGGCCTTCCGGACCTTTTTTATCTGTTGCATGCATAACCCCGTTTTCGCTGAATTTCCGCTTGTTTGTCCTCCCCCCACCGATTGGAGGAACATTGGAGGAACATTGGAGGAACATTGGAGGAACCATAGAGAAACCATAGAGAAAAAATCATCTGAAAAGTCATAATGGAAATCATCAGGAAAATCATAAAGAAAATCATTTTGGATATTATTTGGAGTTACAAAAGAATCGTTAACTTTGCTGCAATTGATAGAAACCGTGGATGTTGCCTTTTTGTGACGGAGGAGCATTCGCAGAGGTGACCCGTTGCTCAGATTTTTGTATGAAGTAATTCTATTCTCAACCATAATTTTATAATAAAACCTAAAACAATCTTTACAATCCTATTAACTGAAAATTTTTTTTTCTGACCATGGTGAATATTCATCTTGTTCAGTTAAAGTAATAATGAAAGCATTTATGAACAAAAATGATGAAAACTCCGAGAAACTTCTCAAAGTAACAGAAAACGAATGGAAAGAGATTCTTGACCAGTTCACCCGTTGGGTTTATTTCAGGCTGCAGGGACTTACCCTCTATGGCGCCCATTCCGAACAAAACCTGGGGCTCAACCCTGTTGATTATTATGTAGGCACAGCCATTGAAAAATTGTATAATGGCGAGTGGAAGTGGAAGGATGAGCACACCCTGCTTGACCAGTTAAAGCGAATAGCCGGTAGCATGATGTCGGAAAATGTGCGCAAGTATGAGCAGAAGAGTGAGAAAATAGTACCCCTTGATGACGAGATGTTGGATTTCCTAAACAATCAGGAGAGTAATGATGAAGATGAGGAAGAAGAACGAAACCAACGTGAGAAATTATATGAGATCCTCAATGCCTGCTCCGCCGATGACGAAGAGCTCTCCCTCTACGTGACTGCCTTTGAGATGTACGGCAATTACAAAGATATCTGCGCCGAGCTGGGGTGGGAGCTGGAAAAAGCATATGCCATGCAAAAGAAGCTGCTGCGACGTGCCAAACGATACGTCGGGAAGTAAAAAACAAACAACAAGACTTAAAAACAACCCAAACAAGAAACAAAGAAAATGAAAACAAATGACCTTGACCGTTTTGTGGAGATGAGCATGGAAGCCTACAGCGGTGACGACAGCTTTTACGACGATGCCGGGATTAACAAGGAAGCATATCTTGAAGAGATGATGCAAAAGATACGCCGTCTCAATATGAAGACCCGTGCCGCGTTGCAGCAAAGCAAGAATGAGAAAATGATGGAGGAGGCCGCCCGCCGGCTGGAGCATATTATCCGCCATGGAAGTGACGAGGAAAAGCAACTGCTGCAGGGGCAGCTCCCCTCCCGTATGGCAGGAGTCCTCTACCGCAATGTAAATGAGATTAGTGCCGACGACCTGCGTGAGATTGTGAATGAGATGGACCTGCTGGATATGATGGATAAACTCGATCAAATAAAGGAAGATGATGAATGAAGGATGTGCTGCCGCCCGTCGCCTTTATCACGAGTTCGGCTTACGCGGCCCGCAAGATTTTTCGGTTGAAGAACTGATCAACGCCCGCAATATCTTCTACAGTGAGAAGCCCCTTGCTCATGCTGACGGACGCATTGTGCCGAGGGGCAGCCGGGTGATGATCATCCTCAACTCCGATATCCCCTATGCGGGCCGGCGGCGGTTCACCCAAGCCCATGAACTGGGGCATTTTGAGCTGCGCCACTATCTGAAGGGCACTCCGGAGGATACCGCTCTCACTCTCGATTATTACCAACACGGCAACCAGGAATATGAAGCCAACCAGTTTGCCACGGAACTGCTGATGCCCGGTGACCTCTTTCGTGAGTTTGTAAAAGACAAACCATTCAGTCCCGATTTGCTTCGCACGGCCGCCGACTATTTTCAGACAAGCATCACCTCAGTCACCTTTCGCTACCTGGAGCAGGGGCCTCATCCCCTCTACCTGTTCTACAGCCGCAATGGCAATTTGCTTTACTTCAAGCAAAGTCCCGGTTATTGGCTCAAAGTAAAAGACCTAACCCGCCTTTCAGTGCCGACCGATTCGGTAGCGATGGAGTATTACCGGGATGGCACCATTTATTCCAGGGAAGAGTCGGCTCAGGAAATTGTGAAGTCCACTTGGTTTGAGACCCAGGGGTGGGACGACCGGCACCTCTTTTATGAGTTTGCCATAGTCACCAAGGCATATGACACCGTGTTGAGTGTTGTCTGGTCGCCGTAAAGAACGCTCATACGCATTGTGCCGCCCCTCCGGCAGATTACAAAAAAACAAAGCTATAACCGGTTCCGGTTTTTTTCCCTTCGGGATGAACAATGGAATCGGTTTATTGTGTATATTTGCATTCGTATTTTCACTGATAAGAGGACTACCGCGCGTACTTACCCTATGTGACCGGTAGTCACGAAGTGCGCCCGCACGGAGCGCTTCCCGAAGCAAACAGAAAAAGATGAAAGCATGTTTCATGGGACTGGGCTATATCGGCCTCCCCACCGCCATCGTGGCAGCCGACAACGGCATCAACGTAATAGGTGTAGATATCAATCCGCACGTCGTAGAAACCGTCAACAAGGGGCAGATCCATATCGTGGAGCCGGGACTACAAGAGTTCTGCAGTCGTGTGATTGCCAAAGGAACCCTCAAGGCACAGACCGTCCCCGAAGAAAGCGATGTCTATCTCATTGTGGTGCCCACCCCCTTTACTGGAAACCATGAGCCCGACATCTCCTATGTGGAAGCAGCCACCCGCAGCGTGTTGCCCTACCTGAAGGAGGGCGACCTCTATATCATTGAGTCCACCTCACCCGTCGGCACCACCGATAAGATGGCCAACCTCATCTTCTCCGGGCGTCCCGAACTGAAAGATAAACTCTATATCGCCTACTGCCCGGAGCGTGTTTTGCCGGGCAATGTCATTTATGAGCTGGTGCACAACGACCGGGTGATTGGCGGCATCAATGAAATATCCACCGAAAGGGCTGTCGCATTCTACAGTCGGTTTGTAAAGGGAGCGCTGCATCGCACCAATGCCCGTACTGCCGAACTATGCAAACTCACCGAGAACTCGTCGCGCGACGTGCAAATCGCCTTTGCCAACGAACTCTCGCTCATCTGCGACAAAGCCGGCATCAACGTGTGGGAGCTCATTGCGCTCGCCAACAAGCACCCGCGGGTAAATATCCTGCAGCCCGGCAGCGGAGTAGGAGGGCACTGCATTGCCGTGGATCCCTATTTTATCACCGCCGATTTTCCCATGGAGAGCCGGCTCATCGGCAAGGCACGGGAAGTCAACAACTACAAAGCCTTCTGGTGTGCCGAGAAAACACAGTCCGCCATCAAGCAGTTCGAGCTGGAGCATGGCCGCGAGCCCGTCGTGGCGCTGATGGGATTGGCCTTCAAACCCAATATCGACGACCTGCGCGAGTCTCCCGCCAAGTATATTGCCACTAAGGTGATGCAAGGGCATAACAACAGTGACTTCCTGATTGTGGAACCCAATCTCAGCGAGCACAAAGTATTTAAGCTGACCGATTATAAAGAAGCCTACGAGAAAGCCGATATCGTGGTTTTCCTCGTTGCCCACGACCCATTCAAAACCCTGCCGTGGCGAGAAGACAAAGTCATCCTCGACTTCTGCGGAATTTTTAAGAAAAACTGAATCAATGATACCCAAAAAGCGCGTCATGCTCGTCTTCGGCACCCGCCCCGAAGCCATCAAGGTGGCGCCGTTGGTAAAAGCATTTCAAAAACATAGCGACAAGTTTGAAACCCTTGTCTGTGTCACCGGCCAGCACCGTGAGATGCTCGACCAGGTACTTCGTCTCTTTGAGATTGTGCCCGATTACGACCTCAACATCATGAAACAAGGGCAGGACCTGTACGATGTCACTGCCCGGGTATTGACCGGCATGCGTGATGTCTATCAGGAAGCAAAACCCGATGTGGTGTTTGTCCACGGTGACACCACCACCTCCATGGCCGCCGCATTGGCTGCTTTTTATCAACAGATTCCGGTGGCTCATATAGAAGCGGGATTGAGGACGCACAATATATACAGTCCCTGGCCGGAGGAGATGAACCGCCAGATCACCAGTCGTATCGCAACCTACAACCTGGCACCCACCCCTCTCAGCAAGGAGAACCTGTTGAAAGAAGGCGTGAAAGAGGAGTCCATTACCGTTACCGGCAACACGGTCATCGATGCCCTCCATCTGGTGGTAGAGAAGATCATGAACGAACCCACATTGGCAAAACAGATTAGCGCGCAACTGAAGAGCGCAGGCTATGATACTTCGCGACTGAATAACGGAAAGAAACTGGTACTAATCACCGGTCACCGCCGGGAAAACTTTGGTGACGGCTTTGTGCATATGTGCAATGCCATCAAAACCCTTACGGAGAAGTACCCTGAGGTAGATTTTGTGTATCCCATGCACCTCAATCCCAATGTACGCAAACCCATTCTGGATATTTTCGGAGAGGAAGCCGTATCGGGCAGAGACAATAGCAACCGGAATATCTTCTTTATTGAGCCGTTGGAGTACCTTCCTTTTGTCTTCCTGATGGAACAAAGCACGCTGGTGCTCACCGACAGCGGTGGCATTCAAGAAGAAGCCCCCGGGCTGGGCAAACCCGTGCTGGTGATGCGCGACAACACCGAACGACCCGAAGCCGTAGATGCCGGCACGGTAAAGCTGGTCGGCACAAATTACAGTTTGATCATGAAAGAAGTCTCCCGTCTGCTGGATGATGAAGCTTATTACAGTTCCATGGCACACGCCAATAACCCCTACGGCGATGGACTGGCTTGTGAAAGAATAATTGATTTTATTAAATAAAGCATGGATATTCTCAAACTGATAGGACGAGAAAACGAATTATTTACTGATGATATTCAGCGAAACGAAAAAGAATTATCGGAGATAGTTAAATCATCCCGTTTTTTGGTTATCGGTGGAGCCGGATCCATAGGTCAGGCAGTAACCAAAGAAATTTTCAAACGTAATCCCCGGAAACTTCATGTAGTTGATATCAGTGAGAACAATATGGTAGAATTGGTGCGGGATATTCGCAGTTCCTTCGGATATATTGATGGAGATTTTCAAACATTCGCACTTGATATCGGCTCCATTGAATACGATGCTTTTTGGAATAACGACGGTGAGTACGATTATGTACTCAACCTCTCTGCCTTAAAACATGTTCGGAGCGAGAAAGATCCCTTCACCATGATGCGGATGATCGATGTAAATATTTTTAATACAGAAAAAACAATCCGTCAGTCCATTGAAAAGGGAGTAAAGAAATATTTTTGCGTATCCACCGATAAGGCCGCCAATCCTGCCAACATGATGGGCGCTTCCAAACGGATCATGGAGATGTATCTGATGAAGTACAGTGAACAGATAACTATTTCCACAGCCCGGTTTGCCAACGTCGCTTTTTCTGACGGGTCGCTTCTACATGGTTTTAATCAACGGATACAGAAACGTCAGCCTATTGTAGCACCAAACGATGTAAAGAGATATTTCGTAATCCCCAAAGAATCAGGTGAACTTTGTTTGATGTCCACCATCTTCGGAGAAAACAGAGATATATTCTTTCCCAAATTAAGTGAAAGTCTTCATCTGATTACTTTCTCAGATATTGCAGTGAGGTATCTCAAACACATGGGTTACGAACCCTATTTGTGTGAGAGTGAAGAAGAAGCCAGAGAACTGGCTCACTCACTTCCTGAAAAAGGGCAATGGCCATGCCTCTTCACCAAGAGCGACACTACTGGAGAAAAAGACTTTGAAGAATTCTTTACAGAGAATGAAGTTATTAATCTGGACAGGTTTCAAAATCTGGGTATTATAAAAAATGAAGCTTTGTATGACCAGAAGCTGTTACAATATTTCGCTGATACAATAGATGAGTTTAAACAAAAGAAAAACTGGACCAAGGACCAGTTGGTCGGGTTGTTTTTTGAAATGATCCCCAATTTCGACTATATCGAAAAGGGGAAATATTTGGATGCAAAAATGTAATTGAGATTGTGGAAATGTATAGCGACATAGTCAAATTTATTCATGAGTTATACGAAACAGATGAGATGGTTCCGCTTCATGTTCCCATATTCAGGGGTAACGAAAAGAAATACCTGAACGAATGTATCGATACCACATTTGTATCCAGTGTCGGGAAGTTTGTAGATCGGTTTGAAGAAATGATGGTCGACTATACCGGCACACAAAAAGCAGTAGTTTGTGTAAATGGTACCAATGCACTGCATATGGCATTGCTTTTAGTCGGGGTTGAAAGAGACGACGAAGTGATAACCCAGGCATTGACCTTTATCGCTACCTGTAACGCTATCAGTTATACTGGAGCACATCCTGTTTTCATTGATGTAGATGAAGATACGATGGGTTTATCACCCGATGCAATGGAAGCCTGGTTAAAAGAGAATGCTGAGATTAAAGGTGACAGCTGTTATAACAAACGAACCGACAGAAGAATTAAAGCATGTGTACCGATGCATACATTCGGGCACCCTGTTCATCTCGATAAACTGGTAGAAATATGCAAGCGATATCATTTGGAGTTGATTGAGGATGCAGCTGAAAGCCTTGGAAGTTTTTATAAAGGAAAACATACCGGTACATTCGGAAAGATCGGCGCAATCAGTTTTAACGGAAACAAAACAATCACCACCGGAGGAGGGGGTATGCTATTGTTTCAGGATGAATCACTTGGGAAATTCGCGAAACATCTGACAACACAGGCCAAAATACCTCATCGTTGGGAGTTTGTTCATGATCATATTGGTTATAATTATCGGATGCCCAATATTAACGCGGCTTTGGGTTGTGCCCAACTGGAACAGATCGATGATATATTAGCCAATAAGCGGGAAACAGCAGAGAAATACAAACTGTTTTTCTCAGACAAAGAAAATATACACTTCTTTACCGAACCAGAAGGCTCAAGTTCCAATTACTGGTTAAACGCGATTCTTCTGAGTGATAAGGAAGAACAAATAAAATTTCTGGAATACACCAACGATCATGCAGTCATGACTCGACCCATATGGGAACTCATGAACAGGCTCCCTATGTTTAAAGATTGCGAAACAGATGGATTGCAAAACACAGCGTGGTTTGCTGATAGGGTCGTAAATCTTCCAAGTAGTGTACGACAGAATGAACAATAAAAACCTCATACTTGTAGGCGGTGGTGGTCATTGCAAGTCCGTAATAGATGTTGCAGAGAGCGCCGGATTCCAAATCATGGGTATATTGGATGTTCCTGAAAATGCAGGAAACAAAGTTCTCGATTATACTATCATCGGATCTGATGATCAGATAATCAATCATACCAACGATGCTGTCTTTATAGTGACAGTCGGTCATATCAAAGATGCAGCCCTGCGTATCAAATTACATCAAAAAATAGTTGATGCGGGTGGAACACTCGCTACAATTATTGCTTCCACAGCACATGTTTCGAAGTATGCACAAATAGGAGAGGGCAGTGTAATTATGCACCAAGCCGTTGTGAATGCCGATGCAATAATTGGCAGGGGATGCATAATCAATACATTTGCGAATATAGAGCACGATGCCAAAATCGGCGATTATTGCCATATCTCTACCGGTGCGATAATTAATGGCAACTGTTTGGTTGGAAACGAAACATTTTTTGGAAGTCAGTCGGTCATGGTCAATGGCATTGAGATAACATCCGGGTGTGTAATAGGAGCAGGTTCTCTGGTTCGTAAAAATATCACACAAAAAGGAATCTATTCAGGAAATCCGGCAACCCTAAAGATTAAATTGCAGTAAGCAGATGAAAGCACAACATGTTATGATCATTGCCGAGGCAGGTGTAAATCACAACGGAAGCATGGAAAATGCCTTCAGGCTGATTGATGCTGCAGCAGAGGCCGGCGTGGATTACATCAAGTTCCAAACATTCAAAGCAGACAAACTGGTATCCGGTTCAGCAAAGAAAGCCGATTATCAGATACATAACACAAAGAACTCCACTGAAACCCAGCTCCAGATGCTGAAAAAATTGGAGTTATCCCTGGAACAACATGAACAGTTGATTGCTTACTGCAAAAAAAAGAATGTTCAATTCTTTTCAACGGCTTTCGATCTTGATTCATTGGAATACCTACACACAATCGGATTGGAAATAGTTAAAATACCTTCCGGAGAGATTACTAATTTACCCTATCTAAGAAAAGCAGCCACTCTTTTTCGAAAAGTGATCATTTCCACCGGGATGGCAACAATTGCGGAAATTAAAGATGCTGTTGAGGTGTTTACCAATGCAGGAATTAATAAAGATAATATCACCATTCTCCATTGTAACACAGAATATCCAACGCCGATGGAGGATGTCAATTTAATGGCGATGCTTCATATTCAGAAGGTCTTTGGTACAAAGGTAGGATATTCGGATCATACATTGGGAATTGAAGTACCTATTGCAGCGGTATCGTTAGGTGCCACTATTATCGAAAAGCATTTTACTTTGGACAAAAACATGGAAGGCCCCGATCATAAAGCATCGTTGGAACCCGCCGAATTAATGGCAATGGTTTCAGCGATCCGGAATATTGAAAAAGCTTTATCAGGAAGCGGAGTAAAGGAAGTTTCGCCATCGGAGCAAAAGAACATTGCTATTGCCCGCAAAAGCATTGTCGCAATAAAGAATATACATAAAGGCGAAATTTTCTCTGATGAAAATATTGGTGTAAAAAGGCCCGGAACAGGTATATCTCCCATGAAATGGGATGAGGTGATAGGAAAAATGTCACAGAGAGATTTCGAGGAAGACGAATTGATAACCTTTGAGTAATGAAAATCTGTATTGTCACCGGAACCAGAGCTGAGTATGGATTACTGAAGCCCCTGATTGAAAAGATCAGTGCAGATGATTATTTCACTCTGCAACTGCTTGTCACTGGTGCTCACTTATCGCCCGAATTCGGACTTACGTATCGGCAAATAGAAGCTGATGGGTTTAAGATCGATGCAAAGGTAGAAATGCTGCTTTCGTCAGATACTGCAGAGGGTATTACAAAATCCATGGGATTGGGTATGATTGGTTATGCCGATGCATTCAAACAACTATCTCCCGATTTACTGGTTATTTTGGGTGACCGGTATGAAATGCTGGCTGTAGCATCCTCCGCTCTTATTTTTCGGATTCCCATCGCACACATTCATGGTGGTGAATTAACGGAAGGTGCCTACGACGATTCCATTCGACACGCCATAACCAAGATGAGTGCATTGCATTTTACATCCACTGAAGCATATCGTCAGCGGGTTATTCAACTTGGTGAGCAACCTGAAAGAGTTTTTAATGTAGGTGCCATTGGTTTGGATAACTTCCGGTCATTAAAACTTCTTTCCAAAAGAGAGATAGAGGAAGATTTAAATATCACATTTAATCAGTTCAATTATCTGGTCGGATTTCACCCGGAGACATTATCCAATTATTCCGTTGAATCACAATTTGATGCATTGCTTCAAGCAATCGATAAAGAAAGAGATAGTTTTTTCATTTTCACAAAGGCTAATGCCGATACAAACGGGCGTATCATCAACCAAATGATGGAGGATTATGTAAACAAATATCCCGAGAAATCCGCATTATTTGCATCTTTGGGTTCAGTGCGTTACCTCTCTGTGATGAAACAGGTCACAGCCGTCGTTGGTAACAGCTCGAGTGGTATAGTTGAAGCACCATCAGCCCAAACAGCCACTATCAATATCGGTGACAGACAAAAAGGTAGGATTCAGGCAGAAAGTATAATCAATTGCAATGCCAATAAAGAAGATATTACCAACGCATTCAATATAGCGAAGAGTGAAGAATTCAGAAAAAAAATCGAGGACGTTACAAATCCTTATGGAAACGGTACAGCTTCAACCCAAATCATGAAAATACTCAGATCCCTATCACCTGACAGGCTCAGCCACAAAACATTTTACGATATACGATGATGAGAGATTTCCAACGATATATTTTGCCTGACTCGGCAACCATAAAAGATGCATTGATTGCATTAGACAGGAACTCTGATGATATTCTTACATTAATTATTGTCAGTCAGGAAGGGAAAATGTTAGGCTCTCTAACAGACGGAGATGTGCGTCGCGGACTGATCCATGGGAAACAATTAACGGATAATGTGAAAGATATTATGCATACTTCTTTTAAATTTATCTCTAATGATAAAAAGGAGGTGTCGCTCATCAAAGAATATAAGGAAAGGGGTATCAAACTGCTTCCTTATCTTAGCCAAGAGGGTAAAATTGAAAAAGTATATGCTTTAAATAGGATCTCATCTATCCTCCCTATTGATGCGGTCATCATGGCGGGGGGAAAAGGTGAACGTTTGCGACCGCTGACGTTAACTACACCCAAGCCATTATTAAAGGTGGGAGAGAAATGCATTATTGACTATAACGTAGATGCACTCATAAATTATGGATTGGAAAATATCAGTGTAACAGTTAATTATTTAGGAGAACAGTTGGAAGAGCATTACAAGGGAAAAAGGCAAGATGTTCAGGTTAAATGCGTACGTGAACCTAATTTCCTGGGCACCATGGGTTCCGTGAAATTTGTGGATTCATTTCTCAATGACACGGTTTTGGTGATGAATTCCGACCTATTCACAAATATAGATTACGAAGATTTTTATTTGCATTTTCTGGAAAATAATGCCGATATGTCTGTTGCAGCGGTTCCATATTCCGTGAATGTACCATACGGCATTTTTGAATTGGCAGGGAGAGATGTACAGGGAATAAAAGAGAAACCCACCTATAATTATTATGCCAATGCCGGCCTATATTTAATTAAAAGTAAATTATTGGATCTTATTCCCGATAATGTATTTTACAATGCAACGGATTTTATGGAAATGCTTATCGCAAAAAATCACAAAGTTATCAGGTATCCTCTTACCGGTTATTGGATTGATATTGGTAAACCGGAAGATTATCAGAAAGCGCAGGAATTGGTAAAACATTTATAGGACGATTTGAGATGAAGATATTATACGTTATTCCAGCAAGAGGAGGCAGTAAAGGAATTCCACAAAAAAATATAAAGCCATTAAACGGAAAACCTTTAATATATTATTCAATAGACGTGGCTCGGCTATTAACAACAGATGATCATATTTGTGTATCTTCTGATGATGATGAGATTATTAAAGTTGTGGAAGATTATGGCTTAAAAGTTCCGTTTAAACGTCCTGCTTATTTGGCAACAGATACTGCAACAACTAATGATGTACTTTTACACGCAATAAATTTTTATGAATCAAATGGGATTTATTACGATGTGCTGGTTTTATTGCAACCTACTTCACCTTTGAGAAAAGCTTCACACGTAGAACAAGCTGTGAGTTTATATAATGACAGCTTGGATATGGTTGTGTCGGTTAAAGAATCCCATGCTGCATCTGTAATTTGTAAAGAAAATGAAAACGGATATCTCGAATTCTGTTTCAATAAATCAGGGACAAGAAGACAAGATTTATCAATTTATTACGAATATAATGGCGCAATTTATATAATTAATATAGAAAGGTTAAAAGAAAAAAGTTTGAGTGGATTCACTAAAATAAAGAAGTACGTTATGGATGAACTATCGTCTGTAGACATTGATATTCCTTTAGATTGGATAATAGTTGAGTCCATTTTAAAAAATCAAGATAGTAAAATATGAGTCCACTCTGAAAAGTCGGAGATAAAATTTAGGTGATAATTTTTTGTACAATAAATTTTATAAAGCAGGTGAATTTTACCTGAAAAAGTCTTTGAAATATTTGCGTATATCATTATTATTCATTATCTAAGCGGTGTCTAAAACTCTGCATGAAATGTTTAAAAAATCAGACAGCTACCAGCAATTAGATATTTTTTCATCCCCAACGGAGTACTTTAAAGGCCCTAAGAAGAAGAATTATCTAAAAAATGACTCTTGGCATAACCAGTTCAGAACTCACGTTGTAATGCGTGTAGATGAGTCCATTTTCAGTGTACTTTATACAGAAGGCAATGGCGCTCCCAATGCTTCCATACGCGTTTTGGTCGGTATGATGATCCTCAAAGAGGGTCAAGGTTGGAGTGACAGGCAATTATTCTATGAGTGCGGGTACAATCTTTTGACACGCAGT
>JAHDQF010000010.1 GCA_018433945.1 Proteiniphilum sp.
ATAAAATGCGGTGAATATTTTTACTATCCGGAAAATATTCTACCTTTGCACGCGCATTTGTACAAAATGCAGGGAGAGATGGCAGAGTGGTCGATCGCGGCGGTCTTGAAAACCGTTGAACTGAAAGGTTCCGGGGGTTCGAATCCCTCTCTCTCCGCAATATACATTGTAAATCAATATATTACAAGGGGTAGGGTATAAAAATGGGTATCTTTTTCGGAAGGTATTCGTTTTTCATTTTATGGAGTTCTCAAATGTAATTATAATATTTGAGACGCCAAAATACACCGTGTTTTTCATGGCCCCGTATTTTTGATCGATGTATTTATTCACGATTGATATTCCATCGTGTCGTTACAATCCGCCGCACGTGCATGAAGATCATAGGCGTTATTATATCTCGACCGTTAAAAAATTATCGTCGCTCTGAGAGCCTTAAAATGGCCTGTTTCTTAACAGACGAAATGTTTGATCCCAAAATAGAACGGTTATTATCTGGAAAAATTAATCACTGTTCATTAATAAACTTGTCAATCAAATCTAAAATATTATCCTCCTCCAATATCCAATCAGGGAATTCAATGTTTGCATTGTTCTCCTTGTTGTATTTTTCAATTTCTCTTTTTGCCTCTATAGCTTTCTCCATTTCTTCAATAGCCTTTCTACCTACATCCCGAAGGATATCCTTCATTTCTTCAATGTCAGAAACACGCTCACCATTATCATATCTTTCAATTAGCTTTTTTAAATCATTTTCGCTCATCGTTGATTTAAATTTTTCTTTGTAATAGTCCAAGTCGTTCATATTAAATAAATTATTAATGTCATTTAGTGGATCACGTTAATTTGTTCCGGGAGGATGAACAAACATACCTCCCGGCATTGCCTCGGCGCGCCATCGGCTACTCTTTCCCGTCGTCCGGTTTCGCCTGACTGATGGTGCCCAGCCCAATTTTTAAGCATGTAAAAGATCGTTGTTCCTGATAGTTCACTGCTATATGGCGGTACGGTTGGCAGACCACAAATTTTCCCGCACCTGCAGCATCATAACTCTGATGATCTCCTCTCTCAGCTCCTCCAGCTTATCCGTCAGACCCATCGTCATTTCCTCCACATTATCCGCCCCCCAGTACGTTTCCATTTGGTTCGTCACCACCTCAACGGCTTCCTCTGCCATACGGAATGCAACCAGATAATTTTTTGTACCATCGCTCAGTGTGGCGTTTTTCATCTCCTCCGGATCTATCCTTCTTTTCTTTGTCTCCATGATTTGTATGTTATTTTGTTTTCAAATTTAAAGTGTATCTTCTGTTACTGGAAAAAGTTCGCACGTGGCATTGGCCAGGGTTAATGTGTCCTCCTGTGCTTTTTCGGCCATCTGGCGGAGCCGATGAAACGCATCGGCGCGTCTTGACTGGTCATCAAGATTGTCGTATTCCCCATAAAACTCACATAAGTCGGCGATGGTGCCCAAGGTTGAAGAAAGATCTCCTAATTTGAAATTAATCTCATTCAAAGCGTTTACGCTTTCTCTCTGATTTTCTTGTTTCTGGCTCATAATAAAAATGTTTTTTAAGTTGTTGAAATATAGTTGAGCGCCGCACACTTCGCGGACTCTGTTGTTCTTATGTTCAAAAATTCGCTTTTAGTTTTAGTGACTTGAGAATATCCTTCAATTCTGATTCTGTTCTTTCTTTCGTTGTGGTGATGTAAATTTTAGCCATTACTTAGACGTTTAGATATTACTTATGGGTGCAAATGTAATAATAAAACACTACATTGAAACAACCTGATAAAAGTTTAACAGTATTTTAACACTATTTACACGCAAAACAGTAATGTTATATTACTTCATATTGAATAATTCAATACTTTTGTGAAAAATAAAACCGCAATGGGATTGATTGTAAAGGAGATTTTAAAAAGTCGCGGGATCAGCATCAAAGATTTTGCGACCTCGCTCGGAATAAACCGGGTAAATTTGTCGAACCAGTTAAGTGGTAACCCGACACTCGAAACACTCGAAAAGTGGGCCGCAGCTCTCAATGTAACTGTGCCCGACCTGTTCGATAAAAAAAACACCTCCATCAACTGTCCGAACTGTGGGGAGGAAATACGTTTAACCATTGACGAAAAGAGCTGATTTTTCAGGCCAATTTTGTTTAGTTCAATCGTGCCGCCTCCTTACCGGGGCGGCTTTTTTTTGTCCAATCACGGGAACGTATCCCACGGAACTGTAATGTTCGTACCAAAATACTGTCAAAAAGACATAAATATGCTACATTTATGCCCTATTTTGCCCGATTTTTGTATCATATTTGTATCATTTTGACGCAAGGATGAGAGAGACGCGATTTGCATCGCACCTCTCTCTGACAAAAAAAAACATATGGAACAACTTAAATGTATTCCCACGTCATCGTCTGCTTCGTTTTAATGCTTCCTGGTTCAGTACCGCGACAAGGTCTGTCCCCTTCACCTTCAGCTCAAGCGATCCATTTAAACCTCCTGATAGCGCTCCGGCAAGGTTGTTCTGCTGCGCCTTGTTGAGAATCAACTCTCCGCTGTTCACCCTTGCAAGCATCCTGTCGCCGTTGTATGACGCACCTGGGACAACGCCCCCCGACTCAAACTTGGGTAGGCTCATCAGTGCACCCATGATGGAAAGGACGGCACCAGCTGCCAGGATAGGCCCAACGATCGGGGTGGCTGCGACTGCTGCGGCTCCTCCGGATGCTGCTACTGCCGCGTTTGCATTGGCCAGTGCAGTGAGCGCCGGCAGGGATCGCCCGACGGTGTCGAGAACATTTGCGCCCCACTGCAGCCACTGCCCCGCACCTTCTCCGACGATGCCGGTCAGTCCGCGCATGGCTTCGCCCACACCATAGATGGATGTCATGAGCTCTTCGTTGTTCCGCGTCGCCTCCATCAAGTAGTCGTTGTAAGTCTTCACTTCGGGCACTTCGGGGGTCTGAAACACCCCGCTCATATCCACGTGCGGGATATCGATCTTGCCGCTCGCTTTCGCCGTTTTGTCCACAGGTGCAATATTGCCCATGCCAGCGGGGTATTTGAACCCTATTTCGAGATATGCCTTCCTCGCCTCCAGTACTTTGATCAACTCGTCAGCGGATCGTCTGGCCTCGTCTGTCGTGGCATTGAGAAAGTTCTTCCGGACATCCGCGATCTGGTTCTCCAGCTCTGCGATCGATCCGGGGGGAATGACTGCCGCCACGTTTCCGATACCGGTAGATCCTTCTCCCCCCTTGCCATATCGCCTCTCAACGGTGGCCTGCTGACGTTTCAGTTGAGAAATATTATTGTCAATGGCTCTACCTTGCGCCCTGAGCTGCACGATCTCGGTTCTCTTGGTATCGTTTATCAGTTCATTGATATGATAATACTTTTCCATTTCGGCGTTATTCGCCTTCAGGCTATCCAGTTGTTTCTGCGCTATAAGGGCATCCTGCGTCGTGGTGGACATGGTTGTCGTACCCCAGTTACCGCTCATTGTGGTGGATATTGTTTCCCTTGATCTCCTGGTCAATTCGGCACGTTTATCGTAGTAATTGTAGAACTCCGTATCGTCGTGCATGGATATCCCCTGCAGATAACGCTTCACATCCTCCTCGGTAACATTGTCCATTTGAGCTTCGCGCCGTGCCGTAGCAACAACCGCGGCGGCAGTCTGAGCGACGATCCCTTCGCTCTTCTGCTCCAGAAGAGCGATATACTTCTGGTTCTCCTCGATCATCGCCTTACGGTCGGCCAATGGCGTGTTCGTGTCGTAGATGGCCGCGATGTTCTCATTGATCTTTGTGCGGTATTCGTTCTCGATGTCGCTCCACCCTGCCTGCATATCACCTAACGTGTCCATCACGTCATACAGTTCCCGCGCCCGGTCGATGGCTCCGTCGAGTCCTTTGAAGAAATTACCGAAGTCACCAACCGCGATGGAGTCGAAAAAGAAATCTACTCCCGCTTTAGCCTGGTCTATTGCTGAATTAAACTTGTCGGTATTGGATTGAGTCGAGTTGATGATCTTGCGGAATGCGTCTGTCGCTGAAGCAGCCACGCCGAACGCTCCGGCCATCTTCAGCATCATACCGCTCGCAGCTTTGCCTATGTCGCTGAACTGCTTGGTCTGTTTCTTGGAGCGTTCAATCTTGTCGTTGAACTGTTTATCCTCCGCTATTATTCGTGTTACTAAATCTGCCATAAATATTGAATTTAAATTTGTGTTTAATTCAAGCCCGGGGCGCCTATCGACCCCTCGAACTGATCCTTATTAAAAGGTTTGATTATCACCCAGAATGTGCCATTCACGTACGCCACATCACAATCTAAAAAAGCGGATGCTTTATAGTAAACATGAAGCGCATGCACAAGTGTCCTGAAATTAAGTTCACCCGTGGCCTGTGATGGGTCCTGCATCAATTTCCTTGTGACCGTCTCGCTGAGTGTCACTGCCTGCACCTGGTTAAGGAGCTTTTCAAAAGTCTTGGCAATATATTCCGCCATCCCTTTCTGATACTTAATTGTTTGCATTATCGATCTCTTTTTAGCGTTTATAAAACCAGTCCTATTCTCGCGAACCGGTCTGGAAATGAATAAACAGAATAATCTTGTTATTTTGTTGAATAAATCGAGAATGACTCCGAACGGATAAAACCCATATCCCAGTAAGAGTTCACGGTCAGTATCACCATGCCAGTGGTGGCCAGCGTGTAGGGGTCTGCGATCAGCTCAGTCGCGCCCCATTGCCCTACAAAGTAGTCCGCCCAATTTCCGAACACGATCCCATACTCGTCCAAAGCTACCCCCATCTCGTTGGGGATGTTGTTCGTCCGGAACGCAGGGTAACCGTTCAGCCCGGTCTCGGCGATGAATCCTCCCGCACCTGTAACATCTTTTAGCCGGCTCTTTAAGGTACCAAAAATTGATGGGTGGGTGATATACGCTACATTCCCCATGAGAGAATTGGCCAAGTCCGCGTCAGTTTCGAGCTTAATAAGATTCGACCATGTCAATTCGTCCAGACTCGCTGCGGCATTGAACATGCCATCGGGAACGTTCGTAACACCGGCGGACGTGCTGAACGCTGCCTCCTCAACCTTCTGCAGGATGGCTGCCGTTAGCAGGGTGCGCAGGTAATTCTCTACACCCGCGCCATCCTGCACGAGCAGTTGTTTCGAAACGTGTATTTTTGCAGTCAAACGTTTAGGGGTGAACAGGGGGCCTTTCTCTGATAAAAGTTTTGGAACAAACCTGGGATCTACCTCAGGTTCTCCTGTTGGTTCCTCGGGATCTACCTCAGGTTCTCCTGTTGGTTCCTCGGGCTCCCCCACCCCGT
The DNA here is from genome assembly GCA_018433945.1 of Proteiniphilum sp. Taxonomy (GTDB): domain Bacteria; phylum Bacteroidota; class Bacteroidia; order Bacteroidales; family Dysgonomonadaceae; genus Proteiniphilum. The sequence continues at coordinate 5,354 of JAHDQF010000010.1, forward strand.
CTATTGCCTCTTCATTCTCACCTGCCCAAGTGACGCTGACAGAAGTAAGCTTCGGAAAACGTACGTCGTGAGTTAATCCCGTCATGACCGTAGCCCCAGCTTTGGCCAAAACCAGACTGTTCTCCAGCGGCAGCAGCAATCCCTGGTTTTCCTCCTGCATGATGGGATGATCTCCCGCGGTTAGCGCTGCTCGTGTTGAAATAGGTATAAGGGCGCAGTTGGTTGCTGCTTCGATTCCCCTGATACCGTAATGCTTTTCACTTAACTCGGGATCGACGACTGTGCGTTCACTCATTTGAGCAATAATTGCCTCTCTCAATGAAAATTTCTCTGTACTCATAGTTTTGTTATTTTAAAAAATTAAACTGCTTTTGCCGGCCACATTCATGGCCCCTTATTTTTTTAATTAATTTTGATCAATCCATTTATTTAATTCTGCATAATAATCGGCCAGCTCTTCGGCCTTTGCCTTCCGTTCTTTAGCACGGGCGGAAACGGTGGTCTTCGAATACGCGGCATCGTACACCGGCGAAACATCGAAAAGTTCATCGAATTTCTTGATTGTCCTTCTGGTTTTTGTGCCCACCTTCTCCCAGACGTCCTCCGCGACGGTGAAGGCGAAAGAAGATTCAGATACTTCCCCGCGTTTCAGATACTCCAGCAGCTCGTCGCCCAGTGCTGTTTTGGGTGCATCAAACCTGTAACGGAGTCCTTTCCCGTCGACGGTCAGTGACAATGTACCCGCCCCCTTCTTACTTCTTGCAAGAATACCCCTACCCGAATCATGGTTGAGCAGGGCAAACACATTGCTTTTCTCTATCACTCCATCCAGCGCCCCGGGGAGAATAACTTCCTCGAAGTCCAGCGCATCGCTGGGTGTATTGAAAAGCAGGGCGTATCCCTCGACCTTCCTGCCGGGTTCATTTTTGTTGCCGGATCCGATTCTTACCTCGGAGCCGGTTAGTCTGACTTCAGTTTCTGTTTTTTTGTTCATCATTTAAAAATTTAAAGATATCTTTTTGCTACTTTTAACTAAAAATCGGATTTTTGAAAAAATGCCGTGCGTGTGAAATCGACTGGGTCGGGGTTTCGGAAACTTAAATCGCTCAAATTTAGACCCATACCCCCTACTTGATTTTAATGCTCAATTTGTCAACTATCATTTTGATACTCATTGCTTTCATTTTGTATTTTCATCATCGCTTGCAACCATAACCGGATCAATCTCATCACCTGGTAATATTCGCCTTTCCAATGCTGCATCCTTTTTGGCAACCCAAAGCAGGTTGTGATACCGGTATATGAATAGATCAAGAATCGTTTTCTCGGTTGCTCCTTTCACCTGCGAACTGCGAATGATATATTCGAAGGCCTCTATCAAGATGTCTTCACGATCATAGCCTCGATATGTCATGCGGGTTGCTTCATGACTCGTTGTCATATCCCGGAGTCTATCCCAGTTCTTAGCCAGAATATCCATGCACCGCTGGTCTGGTTCGATGGATAGAGTCTTCTTCGGCACAAGCCCTTTCTTCGGCACGGACTTGCGGTGGGCCTCGGCGCTTCTCTCACCCGCATTGGTTATATTTTCCGATAATTTCTCCATGTCATCTCTATCTTTTAGCCTTAGTCATCGACTGAATTTATAAAAGAGCCGGGTATAAGCTGTGAACTACTTACGCCCGGCTCACGGGATTCACTTAAATAATGGCAAAATACTCACAAATAGGTTATTTTCATCCAGTCGGAACTCATCCACGTCATTCGAAAGATAAAACAGCTGCCGCATAAACATTTCGCGGTTCAGCGTCATTCCTTTTTTTGCATAGATGGCTGCCAGCTCCTGAAAATTTCGTGCTATGGCTGTGGATAGATTGTACACCATCTCCTGCGTCTCATTCTCGACGCGGTACAGGGTGGCATTCTCTATCCAGTTCATCAAAGCGTCCGTGGCAATAATCACCTGGTCTTTTTTGATGGTGAAGTCATCCCCGCGGAGTATTCTCCCGTTCATGGTGGGCGGTGTTAAGGACTTCAGCGGTGCGATGTTTCCAAATCGGGGGTACCGGCTTCTCCTTTCGGTCAGGTCGGAGGTGGTCAGCACGAAGAGTATTTCATCCACTTTTTCATCCGTCGCACTGATACCGCCAAACGGGGTTGCAGCGCTGATAATACGCGATAGCTCTCGTCGTGCTCCGGGATATTTCTCGGCGATCGACACCTCGAACACGTTAGTCTCATCGATAAGATGGGTAACCTTGTTGAATTTTCTTAAGGAATGCAGGTTCTCGGTCAGAATCCGACAGAACTGTGTGATCTCATTTCTTTCGGCGGCAGCCTTTTCCACATCTTTGTACTCAACTTTTTTCATTTTGTAATTACCTTTAAATGTTTGTTTTAGTATGTTCATATGTTTTTTTTATTACTGTGATAGGATGGTTGTCATTGTAAAATCAAAGATATCATCCGACTGATAAGATGAATCCACGATCGTAAAAAGATTTGCGTCGATCGCCCTATTCCGGTAACCTCTGTAAAATGCGGGGTCAGGCTGTTTGTATCTCCATTCTATACGATATTGACCGCGATAGGGTGCAAGCGCAGGGGTGATCTCCAGCCGGATGCTGTTGCCTGTCCGAGTGATGCCCGAGGTGATCTCCTTTTCAATTTTCCCAAAAACAAGGATCAGCGTCTCATCATAAATACCCTCCGTATTAAGCGGAGTCAGTTCGTCTTGCATGATCAGCCACGTTACATTAAAGTCATTTCCCTCTCTTATTTTCATAGAAATTTTTTTATTAAATTCATTTCGTCCATTCGTTCGATCTCCCGGTGAAGAATCCAAATTCCGCTCTGGTATCTCCCAGTGATAGGATGTTCTGCCCTGGGATATCTCTTTGTCTGGCTTCTCAGTCGGTATTTATATACCTTTTCGGGGTTGGTTTCACCGTTCTGACCTGCGCGGTAGCCTTTCAAAAAGCCTTTGCGATACTGCAGTTCCAGCAGGCGCTCCGTTTGTTCCTCCAGCGATCCCGGTTCCAGTGTCCTGAACCGGATATCCCGTCCGCTGATGGGATCAATAATCCGTCTAAATCCATCGGCCAGTCCGCTGGTCCAGAATGTCTCAGCTTGCGCCGGTGTGATCTTCTCGCGTAGGTGTGCGAAATATCCATGACTGAATCCCTTGCGGAATGATTTTTCGCATAGACCTATAATCTGTCTCGATGCTGTTTTCATCTTTTTTACTTGTTTATCCGATTATCCTTGGGTTTTACTTTCAGTTGGCCGGTAACCTTGTGGAAGATAAACACATGGTTTCTATTTTCGAAAATTTCATTATACTTTGTGGACTCCACAAATGTCAAGTTCAGTTTTTCGACGATGTTTTCTTTCAATCCCATAGTTGTATTATTTTTAATTATTACCTAAAATCTGCAATAGCTGTTACTCCATATTTGGTGAACAACTCCCGTATCCTGGTGAATGTAGGGTGATGTTTCCCTGTCTCTCTGACCGCTTTTTTTGCCTCGCCGAACTTCCGGTCACAATCTTCCGGATCATAGTCGGGGAAGGCTCTGCTAAAGCAGTGGAAAGCGTCTCTTCCTCCTTCTCCAAATTCAAACGCCATCGCACAGGCCATCGAGAACCATTCGTCATATACGAAAGGCGAATTAATCCCTTCTTCCTCCGCTATACGCGCCCATGCCGTCACCTCTTCCAGCTTCACCGGGTCGGCTTTCGCCGGTCGAACCTGTGGTATCTCCCGATGATTCTTTTTGTCCTTCAGGATAAAAGGATATATCTCCGCATCCCGGTTGATGTATGGCTCCGGATCGAATGATACGAATCTCAAACGGCCTACGTTGCTGCAGGAGGGGTCAATTGCCAGGCCGCACCTCTCAAAATCCCTCCGCAAGCTGGCGAAGTGTTCGTCGTGCTTCTCCGGCTCCTTGATAGGAATCAGCAGGAAATAGCCTTCACCGCCTGCAGATTTCCCGCAATATGCCACGTATGGCACGGACGAAATGATCTCCTTCAGGTGTCCATAGTTTACAAGGTGTTGGTTGTCCTTATAGTCGATATCGATAGCGATCACGCCACTGTGCCGCATCAGGTCGCTGTCATTACGACCGCTGAAGATACCAGAGGCTGTGAAGGCCGGGAGTGTCTTCTTTAGCATTGCCTTCCTCTCGGGATCTGTCTCCTTTCTCACTCGACCCACACGCTCGGCGAAGCGGTCGCCCACCACCAGATCGATGATCTTATTTTCGCCTGCAGGTGTGGGATCAAAAATCTTTTTGAAAACACTCACTTTTTCATTGAAAATATCTAATCTTTTCATAAATCAATGATTTTCAGTGTAATAAAGTGGGGAAATTTCAGAATTTCCTCTCCCCCTAAAAATACTCCCTTTTAGGACTTCATTTTCGGTGTTGTTTTCAGCGGCAGGGGAAAATCCGAAAATAAAGCCTAAATCAAACAATAACTGATAGATAGCATCAGTTAGGGAAAGAGGAAAAAGTAGGGAAATATCACGATTTTCCCTACTCTGCCCGCGAAGGTAGGGAAAGAGGAAAACGCGTATATATATAGATACGCGTATTTCCCTACCGGGTTTCCTCTGCAAAAATGCTATCTTCATGTTCTGATATTTTATATAAATCATCTTTTGTTTTAATCAGCAGTTTTCTATTCAATGCGGCTGCTATTTTTGTGCGTGCCGTCCTGGTGGTGCATCCTGCTCTCTCCGCAAATTCAACCTGCAGTTTATTGTGAGGCATGCCATCGGTTCCATCCAATAACGTATTGAAAACAGCCATAGCCTCAATCATCTGCCTTTCTCTCGGATCCGTTATTAATCTTTCATCGGCCATCACCGGCAGCCCCTCGGGGTCAATTGAAAAAGCGAAGTCGGGGGCAGGTGCATTTCTGCTCTCGGTCTGCGTAACCGTGAAAATTCCATTCGTTTGGCTCACTTGGTAGGTTTCTGAGCACTTGTTTGTTAGTTCAGCCCCCAGGTGCCCCCGCATAGTATTATCCGCTTTACTTTTATTTTCATGAAGCGTGCAGCAGATGGCGCAGTTCTCCCGGCTGGCCAACCCCATCAATTCAGAAATGAAAGCCTTGCTCTCGGCCGAATCATTGAAGTCCGCGATCATGTCCACGATTCCATCAATCAGAACGAAGTCCGGTTTGAAATCGTGAATAGCTTCTTTTGCAATTTCCCACCTATCTGAGAATGAAAATTCCCGGAGGCTGAGAACCGCGTAATCTGGTAATGGATGATCGCCAGGGTCGGCATCGATCAGCCGGTAAACTGTTTTTTGCTTCCAGGCCACACTGCGTGGGTGTTGCTCGGTATCTATGTGAAGAATCTTTAGGTTGTTTTTCGGCCGGCTAAACATCCCCAGCCCATCAGTGAAGTCGTTCGCAAGCATCCCGGCAGTGATCAGTGTCATTGCTGTGGTCTTCCCGGCCTTCGCCTTCCCTTTTATCGCTTGGATATCCCCGCGCGGAAAGGCGCCGATTCCCCCGATATGAAGCAGGTATTCCGGTGGCTGGTAGTCCACCGAAGGATCGATCAGCGTATCGTGCCAGGTTCGCTGCTCCACCTGGTCAGGACCGCGATCATCGAAGCGGGAAAAATTTATTGCTACCATTGTGCTGTTCTCCTTTTCACTTGGCGTGAAGGCATGACGGTTCTCACCCCGACCCGTGAGCGGGAGAGTGACTTTTTAACCTTGCCTGTTTTTGCCGGCTGTTCTGCATTCATCGTCTTCTGATTTTTTTGTTATGCCCTCGCCATGTCGTGCGCATTTTTCATGCACTCCAGGGCTTTTTCATTGTCAATTATAATCTTACGCCCAACCTGGATGATCGCCTCATCTATGAGACCACTTCTCTTTATTCGCCAGGCAGTTGTCTTGGAGCATCCGACCAGCCTCATCAGGCCATCAAGGCCATAACTGTATTTTTTTTCGTTTTCCATATCATTTTTTTATTGTTTTTTGATGTCACAAATATCAGTATCTTTTCAATAATGTCCACTTAAATAATTGAATATAAAGGAAGTAGAAAAACTTTATTTTTGATAAAAAGTACTTCCACGCACCCCGTGGCGGTGCTTAATCCACCTTTCCATTCAGAAAGGCATCGAGTGCCTCCCCCGGGATGAATACCTTACCACCGTTCGGCTTAATGGCTTTTATTTTGCCAATTCTTACTAATTTGCGTAGGTGAGCTGCTGAATACCCTGTCTCCTCTGAGGCTTGCTTAATCGTGTACAGTTCGTTCTTAATTGTTTTCATATAGTAGTCCTTTTATTACTAACCACATTTTTGTAGGCCATTTTGGCGTTTTTAGTTGTTTTATAAATAGTTGTTTGCTATTATTATCTATATTTAACCTTGCTCATTATTGGCCTCAAACATTATGCACCTGTTACACAGCTCCTTAAAATTTATCTCGAAAACGGGCACAAAAAAAAGGGCTGTCATGCCCTTTGAATCGCTTCACTAAACCCGCGCGACCATATTGTTTGCCGCACCCTATATCAATCCATGATATAGGAGCTCATTATTTTTCTCTTTGATGCGTTGTCCAATTTCTTAGGATGAACCTTTTCAGTTCTTGTCTTAGTAAATATTTGATATCCCATATCCTTTTCCATCAGGTACAATAGATCGTAAAGAAACGCCCCCTCTGAATTCGCGACTGTTTTCAGGCCATTGGTAAAGATACCCTCTCACTTTAACCACGCAACCAGTCTGTTTATACTTTGTCTGAGAGCGTGCACCTTATCCCTCCGCTCCTGCTCGGCCAGGCGTCGAATTTGTTCTTTTCTTTCATCCTCGGATCCGGAAAGTGCCAAATCTGATATTATTTCGGTGTACTCTTTCAAAAGGGAGTGTTTCAATTTCTTTAAAAAATCAGCGTCCATCTTAAAACTCCCGGTCAGGTGCTTTATCGTGACCTCGCCTTTTGCATCTGCCCGTATCCCGAGAAACTCGATCAATCTATTTGCTTCTTCATAACTCCGGGAATTGGTTAGTTCGCTTTCAGACAAACAAAATTCCCGATATAACATCCCAGCGAAGGACCATATCGTATTACTGTTGAAAGGAATTGCATAACGCTCCGCTAATTCATTTACGATGGAGCGAATCCTCTCCTCCTCAGGTTCATTCGCCCAATAACTACCCCAAGCCATATCTATCTATTTTTATAAAGTTTATCAAACATTGATGCTCCTTCTTTCTTTCTTTTGTCCACGATGGCTATATAAGGCTTCATGGCCTTCATATCTGCATGGCCCGTCCACTCCATCACCACCAGCGGATCAATGCCCAGGGCAAGAGCTGTCACGACAAATGTCCTTCTCGCGGTGTGCGTGCCCATGATCTCCCACTTGGGTTTAGTTTCCTCGAACCTTTGCCCACCAGTGTAATAAACGTCGGTGTAGGTGTTGTTGAGGCCGGCTTCCTTGCAAAGAATCTTCAGGTAATAATTCATCTTCTGATTGCTCATCACCGGAAGAGCCAACCCGTTCTCAAACGGGATGCCGCTGTATTTTTCGAGTATCTCCCGGCTGAATTGGTTCAGCTCGATGATGACCTTTTCCGATGTTTTTTGTGTGATTATTTCGATGGCACCGGCTTTGATGTCCTGGCGCCTGAGCCGTTTCAGGTCGGAATGCCTCAGACCGGTGAAGCATTGAAAGAGGAAGCAGTCCTTCACGTGCTGCAGCACCTCCTTGCTGGCCATTGAGAATTTGTCGCCTTCACCCGGGATATAGTCATGCGGTTCGAAGTTCCACAACTGCATCACCTCATCCCATTCGAGAAATAAAATATTATCTTTTGCTCCTGACCGGGTCAACTTGATGTTCCATCCACCTGAGTGAACATTTCCTTTGTAATAACCCTTACCCGCCGCCCACCGGAGGAACCACCTCAAAAAACTGGCATTCTTTGCGATAGTGGTGTTCTTGTATCCGTTGTCAATGTACCATTGCACTAAACCATTTGCATCATCGGCATCCATATTTAAGTCCAGCTTCGGGTTGTACTTGAGCAGATGACCTTTCAGCATGTTAAACTTTTCCGGTACCCTCGCTCCCCAGCTGCGACCTTCTCCGCCGGTCTTTATAAATTCATCCAGGGCGGCGAATAGGGTGAGCTTTTCCTCTTTATCGCCCGCAAAATCCCTTTTAAACTCGCGCAGGGATGGCAGTCGTTTCTCATCACCGAATAGATAAGATTCAAATATCTGCACCGCTTTAGCCTCCATCTGCTCAATCCGCTTGTTGATGATGGCAGCCTTGTATTTTCCGTGAGTGGTATTTGGCTTGCATCGCTGCCTCTCCCAGTTCCACCGGCAGTCGTACTCCTTCTCTGCCGCTTGGTTTGGCTTCAGCGGGGTGCAATCCACCCGGTAACCTATCAGGTGCCTCGATAGATTGTTGCCCCAGCTCACCCTCATCACAACTTTGCGATCGTGACGATCACCCTCTTTCTCGGCTAAAAATGAAATGTTCCACTTCTCATTCATGATATACCCATTTTATTCGTGGGTACAAATATGGGTAGTTTTTTTGGCTTATCAAAGCGTTTTATCTGAAATTTATGCGTATTAGTGAAACTTTAACTTTTTGAGAATGAATACAATCAGCGAATTAAGCATATAAATGAAAACGGGGGTTCGAATCCCTCTCTCTCCGCTGGGAAAAGGTGTAAGCCAAGCAGTTGCAAGGCTTGCGCTTTTTTTTGCACCCTGATTTTAAGATTCGTTATCCTCTTCGCATTATCCAACACCTTATCCATAACTACGATGTTGGTGGAATTACTCCGCTTGCTTTTCTTGCGCTCGAACATTCCTCAATGATAGGTGTTTTCGGGCTTGCGCCGCTTGCCTCACTGTGTTTTGCATATTGTATGTATTCAGCTTATTGCAAGATTGGAAGTTTGAATCTGTCAAAGCCAGGATAGCTAATTCATCCGTTAAGTATATACTTGTAAACGCGCTCTCAAATTTTTAAATGGAATCACATTTGTCCGCCCGAACCTTCAAGTTTCAGCAGTATGAAAAAAAGGATTCTAATATAACCATCGAATGAAGCAGAAAAGTTAACCAATTTTCTGCTAAAGTAATTTTTTTTATATCGTTTATTATTAGTTGATTGCATTTCATAGGAAAATATTAATACGATTTTGTTATTTTATGAGACAAAAAATGCATCTTAGTTTTAGGGATATATCTTCCTTTGGATATGATTAGTTCATGAGATATTTTTTGTGTTATGCCTGAAGAAATTTATATGTGGATATACTGCGTATATTATTTTGTAAGTAAATTTTTCTTAAATTATTAATACGTTATATGAAAAAATCAATCTCTCTTGAAACCAATTAAATGTCACAAAATATATGCAACAATCATTTATTTAATTAACTCTAGTATTTAAAAACTATGCAAATCGAATTCAACATGAGAAGTAAGCGTTGGCATATCATATCGGTGATGCTGATGCTGATTGTTCTTTGCATGTCATGCAATGACGACAATTCTGAGACGGATTCTCCTTCACAGCCTTTCGATCCGTCGAAACCGGTGGTGGTTTCCGATTTCACTCCGAAAGAGGGGGGTGCTTATCAAAAAATTGTTATTTCAGACTTCGTCAGTTTGACTAAATGGCAAAGTGCTGATTATCAAACGATATGTAATTGGACATTCCATTTTAACCCTTTTAGAATTGAGTAAAATTTTTAATAAA